>CBDAFQ010000030.1:0-6305 GCA_965195275.1 uncultured ANME-1 euryarchaeote
TGTCAGGACACGCTTCAGGATAGACAAAGACAACAACAGTTGTATGAATATGGTTACTAAGGCGATAGGGAATGCGGCCTTCTTGTTCACTTTCCCGGCGATCAGAATAGTAAAGGCGGAAAACATCGATATTACAATGACGAGCACCGGAAAATGTTCAGCTAAAACAAAAGTTCATCACCCTTCTTCTCATCTTCTACTTCATCTCTGAGCATCTGTTTCAAGTGCCTCATTCTTTCTGACATCCTACTCACCAATATATGCAGTGCATATGTGGCGGTTTATATATATTTTTCGGTTTTGTCCGATGATTAGTGTGGGGAAGAGAGACTCAGCTAAAATTTTGGTCTGACAAATAGCATTACGTAATTACAACTTCTGCCTGCTTTTTTACTTCTGCATTCTCTGCCAATTCGATGAGACTTTACCAGGGGACCTTCTTCTTCCCCATCTTAAAGGCGATGTAATTTGCCGACAGATGCAACAGAGGCGTAATAATAAGGACTGCAATGACCACATCTAAGGTAAAAGCTGCAAAGAACCAATCTCGGGCAAACAGGAGCAGCAGCAGCCAGGCTCCGGCTACGAAGTCCAGTTGGTCTACTAAAGGAAGGGGCGCACCTCGTTTTAGCCCTATTTTCCGCTTTATTAAACTTCCAAGCAAGTCGCCAAGCATAGCACCTGCCGATAAGCAAAATAGAGTGACGATAAAGTATGGAAAGGGGCCAAAAGAGTCAGAAAACAATTGCTGAATGACGCCAACTATGAACCCGCAGGATAAGCCTTTTAAGAAGCCTTCGTATGTCTTACCATCACCCAGCAACCTGCTTTTACCCCAATAAATACCCCGGTCTATGGGCGTTTTACCGCCAAAGAACGCGGCACTTGAATTCGTTATGTACGCCGGCAGCATCAGCCATATTGCAGCAATGATGGTCTCTATAATCATGGTGCTCTAACTTCCTCTTGATCTTATGAATGTAACTAACTAACTAACTATCATATCTTATAATTCATAACATCGGTAAATATTTAGATCTAAGATTCTTCATCCTCCGTCACTACCGCACCATTGGATATGACATGCCTCACCGCCCCAGGGAATTCATAACCCTCAAATGGCGACCACTTGCATTTTGTATATAGACGTTCACTGCTGATTTTCACGGGTTTATGTATATCAAGAATAGACAAATTCGCCCTCTTTCCTACTTCTATACTGCCTCTATCGTGTAATCCCAAAAACATTGCGGGATTATAGGCAGATACCCTTGCTATAAGCATGGGCGGAACACCACAGTGTACAATCAGCCAGGCCACGAAATTCCCGTAAGTGTCTAAATTAGGAACACCTGCGGGTGCCTCTAAGAAATCACGTGCTTTTTCCTCTTTCGTATGTGGCGCATGGTCTGTGACGAGGAAATCGATTTTGCCGGATTTAAAAGCATCCAGCAATAGCAGCCTATTCTCTTCTGACCTCAAAGGCGGATTAACCTTTAAAAATGCATTCGCATGTACGTCCTTTTTAGTAAAGAATAAGTGATGCGGTGTTACCTCACAGTGAAATCTTTTCCCTATAAGGTCTAACGTCCTGTAAACAGAAACATGAGCTATATCTATTTTAATTTTAGTTTTAATGTCGCCGGAAGCAGCAGCTAAAACCTTCTTAACTGCAGACAATTCCGCCTCTTCGGGTCTCAGCTCGCTATGGGCCAATAGGTTTACTTTTAGTCCCTCGCGCACCTTTTCTATAACCCGCTGGTCTTCGCAATGAATGACAAGCGGTTTTGCAGTCGCTTCTACTGCCGCAATCGCTTTTGGCAGCACATCATCGCCTATATACAATCCGCCTGTTGTCTCAGCGAGATATATTTTATACGCTATGACTTCTTTCTGCATCGTGGCAATCGTATTTATGTTGTAATCAGAAACACCGCCGTAGAAGAGTATGTCAATTACGCCTTCTGTACGTGCGAGTTCCTTCTTCTTTATTAGCCGGTCGGAACTTATGCAGGGTAAAGGTGTATTGGGCATGTCAATGACAGTGGTTATACCACCATGAACTGCAGCCGCGGTACCGGACTTAAAATCTTCCTTATAATCCCATTTATGGCTGCTATCCTCCCGTAAATGTGCATGCAGATCAATAAACCCGGGGAAGATCAAACATCTTCGAGCTTCTATTTTACGCTCGCTTTTTAAACCCTGCTTCCTTATCGCCGTAATATATCCATTATCAATAGCAATCTGAGCATCATGTATTGCATATGGATTTACAATTTTACCTTCGATAATCAGGTCGTGGAGCATATCTCTTTATGTATTCTATATTTAACACATTGAAAAAAACCCCTTTCAAAAAGCACGAGATTACACAAGATAAATGAAACAAGACCTTTTTAAATAAAGAGTAGTATAATGGAAGTATAAGTAAGGACGAGAAAATGTTTCCAAACAAAAGAGTGCAGGGAATGGTGGGGCGGCGGATACACGTAGAGATGAAAGGGGAGCGGTGCGTGCTAGAAGGTATACTGACGTCGGTAGACGACTACTTGAATATACATCTTAGTAGTGCGAGCGAGATACAGAACGGAGTAAGAAAGCGAGTGCTTGGCTCTGTGGTACTCAGGGGTAATAATGTTGTGCTTATAAACCCACTGAAGGAATGAGCATGAGCTTGAGCATGAGAGTGGCAAAGGGGAAGAGTATAGGCCTTATCGGCGTAGGCAACATAGGGGCTTCTATACTTCAGGGACTACTGGCTGCTGATAGTACCGGCAGGGCGATTTTCATAAGTGATGAGAAGCAGGAAAAACTCAGTGATTTTGAAAGCGAACCGGGAATTGAAATATGCGCGAGTAACGAAGCGGTAGCGAAGAAAGCAAGGATTTTGATTTTAGCTGTTAAGCCAAACGATATGCAAAGCGTAGTAGAATCAATTGCACCGTTTATGGACGAAGAGACGCTGTTAATATCTGTTGCGGCAGGCGTGCCAACAAGCGTAATCGAGTCATATCTTGGCGCTGAGCGGAAGGTAATCCGTGTGATGCCGAATATAGGTGCACGAGTGGGCGAATCGGTAACTGCGCTATGTGGCGGCATTTATGCGAGCGAGGAGGATGAGCAAAAAGTAAAAGGGATTTTAAGTGCTATTGGCGCTGTACACATAGTAAAGGAGCGTGATATGGACGTTATTACGGGGTTAAGTGGTAGTGGTATCGCTTTCTTTGCTGCTGTAATAGATGCTATGGCCGATGGTGGTGTATATGCAGGATTGCCCCGCGATTTAGCACTGGCGATTTCTGCAAGGACCGCACTTGGCGCAGCGAAGCTGATTCTTGCGGGTGATAAGCCCTCTACGGTGGAACAAATAACCGCCTCGCCTGGTGGTACGACAATAAGAGGCTTGTATGCAATGGAAACGCATGGTGTGAAGGCGGCAATGATGGAAGCGGTAATTGAAGCGACAAAACGTGCGGGTGAGATTTCAAATACCGTGAGAATGGAAAGATCTGTTGGGCAGAGATGAAAGAGATTTTAATTCCGCAGGTAATGGAAATATTGAATAAGGCTGGTTTTGTTGTATCAAGTAGATGCGAAACGAGGAGTTTTGATTTAGCGGCACGGAGAAGTGAGATAACCGTATTGGCAAAGATATTGCATAACATAGATGGGTTTAACGAGCGAATAGCGCGCGATATAAAACGTGCAGCATTTTGCTTACTTGCTTCGCCTATCCTCGTAGGAGAGCGAAAAGGTACTCGCTTTTTAGAAGATGACGTCGTATATCACAGATATGGCATTCCCGCTATAAACACACACACTTTATACGATTATTTCGTCGAGGACGTGCAGCCCTACGTATATTCATCCACTGGTGGCTTGTATGTCTCGATAGACGGGGAGCGGATGAGGGAGGCGAGAGAGGAGAAGGAATACTCCCTAGGCGATATAGCCACGGAATTAGGCGTTTCTAGAAGGAGTGTTAGCAAGTACGAGGCGGGGGGTACGAGCACTACAATAGACATAGCACTAAAGCTCGAGGAGATTTTAGATGAGATGTTAATAGAAGCGTTAGAGTTTCTAAATACGGAATTAAAAGAGCCATCGTCAATAGGCGGTGTGGAAGAAGTGGCTTCGGACTTAGAGAAGGGCATATTAAGTATGATGAAGGAGATAGGGTTCGAGATTTTTACCACTGATCATGCACCTTTTAGCGCTGTCTCGTTCTCGCGGCCGAAAGTGAAAATACTAACGGGAATAAGTAAATACTCAGAACAGATGGTAAAGAGGGCGAGGATAATGAGTAGCGTGTCTCAAGTTACGAACTCGAAATCGGTATTCGTAGTGAATGGTAATATCAAGCGTGTGCAGATAGATAGCACGGTTTTGATAGAGAAAGAGGAGTTGAAAAAGATACGAGACCCTGAAGAGTTCACCTGTGTGATGGAGGAGCGGATAGAATCGGGCCGTAAAAAGTAGTAACATGAATAAAGTAGCTATAATCCTGGGTTCTGAGAGCGATCGTGCGGTTGCGGATAAGGCGGTTGCGGTACTGGCAGAGTATAATGTCCCTTACGAAGTAAAGGTGATTTCCGCACATAGGAATCCCGATGAGCTGGATAGATACCTACAAAAGGGGAGCGAAGATGTATCGGTGATAATAGCGATTGCAGGACTATCGGCTGCGTTACCTGGTGTGATAGCGTCAAAAACGCAAAAGCCGGTTATTGGCGTGCCCGTGAGTGGGAAGTTGTTAGGCCTGGATGCTCTGCTTTCTATGGTTCAAATGCCGTCTGGTGTTCCGGTAGGTGTGGTAGGGATAGACAACGGAAAAAATGCAGCTTTGCTTGCGCTTCGGATGCTGAAGGTGAAAGCGCGATAGATAAGTGCAAAATGCAAAATGTTATTGGCAAGATACAATATATGTACCAGAACCAGACAAATGGGACGAGACATTTACAAAGAGGAGAAGGAGATGAGTTATAAGTGCAGGTGTGGAGGAGAGCTCAGGCTGGAGTTTATGAATGAGCATACCAGAGGAGTTCTGATAAAAGACGTTCCGATATTAGTCTGCACGAAATGCGGTGAGGAGTGGTACCCACCAGGTGTTCCAAGAATGATTGAAGGAATTAGAGAAGCAGTGAGCAGGACAGGGCAAGTAAAGCTATTCGAAAATTTGAAAATTATTAGCGAAGTTTAAATACTGCGCCACATGTAATAGAACCTTTGTAACGCAGTGATATTACAAAGGACAGCGAATAGGAGCATCATCCAGCCGAGGAAAGAGTAACTTAAGGGTCCGGACGCGGGTAACGGATAGGGATAGCAAAGCGTGATGAAAGTTGCTACTATTAGTATCAAAAGGCGATCGGCTCGGCCAAGCAAACCGCCATACATTCTTCTCAGCCCAACTGCCTGTGCCTGTGTGCCCATGTAGGAAGAGAGTAAAACACCAATAATGGCGATCATGCCGATTTCACAGCTTATGTAGCCGCCGAAGATGATGCCGCACATGATGACTACATCGGAATATCGGTCGAAGACATGATCGAGGAAATCGCCCTTTTTGTTCGCATTACCAATTTCACGTGCTAAAATACCGTCTAAAGTGTCTAAGAGCGCGTTGAGACAGATGGAAATGCCCGCGAGTAGCAAAAGGATAACATACTTGCCGGAGAAGAAGAAAGAAAAGCCGGCGAGTGCCGCAAAGAAGAAGGAGAGAAGCGTCAAAAAATTCGGCGAGATGCCTGATGCCGCGAAGAATCGCGCTGCTCTCTTCGGCAATTCACATTTATTTACCAATGGACGAAACAGAGAATCAATGGCCATTTCTTTTTATGAAAATATTTTCTTAGCAAGAAAAGCTTTACCAAAAACCTTTCTTTAAAAAAGAAAGCTTTACCAAAGAAACAAAAGAAAACTTTCTTACAAAGAAAGTTTTATCAAAGAATAAAAGGGAATCTAAAAGAGGAGGACGGGAGTTTAACTTCCATCAATGATTGAAAACAGCTAAAAACTCGGCGATTGACATAAATCACCATCGGGGGGTACTTCCATATCCATGCTCAACTTTTCGTACAATTTCGGATTGCTGGACCGTCTCTAAACCCGAACTCTCAACCCTTCAACCCCTCAACCAAAAATGTCCAGTCAACAGATCCGGGCTTATACTTTGTTCTTAACGCTTCCTTCCTTCCGCTTTCGCCCGCCGTCTCGGCATCTATAATCTCTCGCACTAAAGAAGCTACTTCTTCTTTGCTCTTTACACTCGTGTCCAGTTCGTATACCGTTTCGCAGAGCTC
>CBDAFQ010000031.1:0-3925 GCA_965195275.1 uncultured ANME-1 euryarchaeote
CCAGCCTTTATCGTCTGCTATCATCGCTGCGATTTGATGTGTGCTTGGTTGATACCCGATAGTGATCGTAGTCATTTTTGCCGGGGTCTTTTCTTCTATACAACCTACAAACAGCGCTGCAAATACTGCTATAATTATTACACCTGCGATAAATCTCTTTTCCACGTTAATCACCCCCTAACTTTTTCCAGTCTATACTATAAAGCATTTTTTTATACATTAAATGTTTTCTTCATAATAGGTATATATAAATTTTTCTGTTTTGTGCATTAAATTGTCGTATTGTATAATATCCTGCAAAATAGGGATAAGAGATGATCCTATAAGTACTATAAGATACGGGGTAATTGCAGCAATATCTAAGGGGTATAAATTCTAAGCACTAAACTCTAAATAAACTCCAATATCTAAACTCAAAATTCAAAATTTCCCACTCATAGCCTTCCTAAATCTTCCCTTTATTTGCTCTGGTGTCAAATTTATATTCGGAACCGCAGGGACATTGCCTGGTTTCACTATTACATGAATGAATCTCGGTCCTTTATTGTCATACAAACCCTCGATAATTGACCTTAACTCCTTCTCGGTCTGTACTTTTTTTGTTTCTTTTATTCCTGCACTTATCGCTATTAATTCCATATCTACACCGGAATAAGCATTCGTCAACTGGTCCCCCGTGCTTCCCAATGTGCCATTATCCAGACAAAAAATGGATAGATTTTTTGGTTTTTCCGCTGCTATTGTAGGTAAGATACTTGTGGCTAATAAGCTACCATCACCGTCAAGAACAAAAACTTCTCTCTCCGTTTCTAAACATATTCCCAAACCTATTGGGGATACCTGACTATAACTGCCCAACATGTAGAAGTTTAAATCTCTATCTTTGATGTCATACAATTCCTTACTTGGTATACCTATATTGGAGACAACAGCTTCTTCATCTAAATATTCTGCTATTGTTTTTATTGCATTGTGTCTCGTCATCTCTGGCTCGTGAATCTTTTTTTTATATTCCAGGATAGTTTCTCTTTCTCGTTTTGGAAACCGCTCTGTGAGTTCAGCTTCTTCTCCTCCCTGTTTCTCCCATGTTTTTGGCGAAATCAATGCAACGTGAGTTCTACTATTTTCATACGCATCGCAAATAATGTTATCCATCAAATTTATTTTGGAATTGTCATCTATTATCGTGTAAGGGATATCAAATGCTTTTAACATCTTAGGTAGGTTTTTATTAAACGGTATTTGTGCAGGTATCTTTTCCCTATAAACACCTCTCCAACTCGTTATTATCGGCAAAGGCAGCTCGTAGGTTCTGGTAAGGGACATTAACGCATTTATGGAATTGCCCAATCCTGAACTTTGCATAGCTATGGCTGGTTTTCCACCTGCGAGATATGTACCAGCACATATTCCGATCCCATCTTCTTCCTTGTTTAGAGCGACATCGTGAAAGTGTTGAGGAATAAGATAAAAAAGAGTTTTGGCTTTATCGCATGGCAAAGTTGCTACAACATCTATTCCATTATCTTTCATTATTTCTATTATCTTCTCTTCTATTTCGCACATTTTATATCCTATCTATTTTCACATCAGATTCTCTACAACTTCTTTGAACTCGTTGTATATCTCATCCTGGATTTCTATACCGTCCTTATTTTGTTCCTCTTTAATCTCTTCTATCTCACCAGGGAACATAGCACCGTCATTTTTAACATCCTGTATCAAATGGTCCACCTTTGATTTGAATAGGTCAATATCAGTAAAACTTGAAATGTTTATCACGATAAAAAGATCGCCTTTTGTGCATTTTTCCAGGGTTACCGTGCCTTTGACTTCCTTTCCGCTTTCCGCATTAACTAGGGGCCCGCACAAAATATCAATAACAAACGACAATCCATAGCCTTTGTAACCAAAGTTTTTCCCGCCAAGAGGCAGTAAACTGAAAACTTTTTCTGGATTTATCGTTGGATTCCCTTCTTTGTCCAGCGCGCAATCCTCTGGCAATAACTTTTTTTCCTTCTTCGCTTTCAGAATCTTTCCTTTTGCAATATTGGTCGTTGCAGTGTCCAATAGAACCGGATGTTTCTTGGTTGGTATTGCAACGGAAACAGGGTTTGTTCCAAGAATCGGCGTCTCCCCCCCAAAAGGTGCCATTGCAGGCTCGGTATTGCACATAACAATTCCGATCATATCTCTTCTTGCTGCCATTTCAGCATAATAACCCGCCATTCCAAAGTGGTTCGTGTTATGAATCCCAATAGCTGCAATACCGTTGCTACTCGCTTTTTCAATCGCAAGTTCCATTGCTTTCTTTGCAACCACTATTCCTAAACCGCTGTTTCCATTTATCAGTGCTGAAGTAGTCGTTTCTCTTTCGGTAGTTATCGTGGTCTTTGTTTTTTGAAAACCGTGCTCGATGGAGCTGATTAATTTTGGAAATCTTAAGATGCCATGAGAACCGAAACCTCGCATTTCGGCTCTTAAAAGTGCATCCGACACTACTTTCGCATCTTCTTCTGGAGTGCCAAGTTTGGTTAATACCTCTTCCATATCATGCCTTAAATCCTCTGGCTTATATCTCCTCATCTATACAAATAACTCCTCCTTTTAGTCTGGGAATGGCATCGTATTTGTCTATCTGAGAAACAAATTCAACATCCTCCTTATAGCCGATTTTTACTAGATGTTTTGCGGTGTTACAGCGGCTAATGCACTCCTTCAAATACGCTTTGTTTATCTCCAATCCATCATTTAGACTGCTGTAAAGTGCCATTGCAACTGCAAGGTCTTCTGTTATTCCATGCGTGCTTCCCACAACCAGTAAATTCGCACCCTTACCCGTCTCTTCTAATCTGTGTTTAATGGCAGTTAAATTCAAGCTTGAGCAGATGAGTGCGCTTTCTATTTTGGCCAATAATTCAGTGCTATTAGTTGTTTTTAAGGCGATTTTCTCGATGTTCGATTGTTTAATATGCTCGAGTAACTCAACGGGAGAATTACCCAGGTCAAAATTGGGCAACTTTACTCCTTTATCTTCCCCTGCCAGGATGTATCCCTCTTTTCTTAATTCAAAAGCCATTTCTTCCCTATCAATAGGTATCACCTCTTTGACACCGTTTGCCAGAGCCGTAACGATCGTGCTCGATGCCCTTAATACATCAATGACCACAAGGATTTCCTCTATCTCTGTAACCCCTCTGCGCAGAATATTATCGCCGCCGATAGTAATTCTAAATTTAGAGTCTGCCAAGTGTATCACCTCTCAGTCCTCTTCTCAACGTTTCCAGTGGAATCACATCTTCTGGCTTTATATTACCGAGGTTAACTTCAGGACCGAGATTAAGTATCAAATAAACCTGCTGGCTCTTTTCCGGTGCTTCAAACATGATATTTTTCAATCCTATCCCCTCTGTAAGCTTCTTTACCATGTCTTCCTTTATCTTCCCCTCCTTATCATACACACCTATGCCTTTTCCCGATTCCCTTGCCTCCATTATCACTTTTGTTGCTCCCGCATCCAGATCACTTTTTGCTTCCTTTATTCGGTAATCTATCGTAAGCCCTGCATCTTCAAGTGGATCCTTCTTCCCCACCTCTGTAAATACCTCAAATCCCATATTTTTACATTTTCTTATTATTTCGCTTCTCTCTTCCCTGCTAATCCGTATAGAACCATCAGATATTTCAATAGAGCTGAGACCTATCTGATGGGCATACTCAAAAAATTCATCTACTTTCCTCTGTAGGTATGCAATTTCAAACAATGTCCCCCCATTGCTTACCAGAATGCTGTTGTCCGTATAGAGCGGTATCTTTCTTTTGACTACCTCTTCCGAACAGAGTCTATGCGTGCCCCAGCCCAGCTTAATTATATCTATATATTCGGATGCATATTCCATCAAATCTTGCGCGGCATGATAACCCA
>CBDAFQ010000032.1:0-7819 GCA_965195275.1 uncultured ANME-1 euryarchaeote
GAGCGGCGGAAGAAATCATTCGTGAAACTTGTAAAGAGCTCGATATTGAGATTATTGATATGACAATGAATGAGGATCATGTACATTTGTTCATAAAAAAAAACTCCGCAACCAAAATTGGCTATTTCCCCCGACTATAGCGGACTTAATCGAAGAAGAGCACATTTGTAGACTTGTAGATGCTGTAGTAGAAAGTATAGACTTTGAAAGTATCGAAGGGCGATATGATGGCCCTGGCAGTCCTGCATATCATCCAAAGGTCATGATGAAACTCCTCATTCAGTCTGGCAGGCATAGCTCATAATTTGAAGAGATTATGGACGATAAAAAGTCAAACTAAAGCTATTGGTGTGAATTCTACCAAAAATGGACGTATTGATCAATCCGCCCTCAAAAATTTGTGTAGAAGCATTAAGGGAGTATGGTCCCAAATTTTATCTTCTTTTAGCAAAGCTTTAAGTATATACCAACTATCGTACTAATTAAAGTCAATTGTGGGACAGCCTCTTAAGTACGGGGTATAGTGACTGCGGAATGGGGAATTTATGCTCGGATGATTCGATAGCAATTCTTTAATATCATTATAACTGAGACTTTATTGACTTAATAGTGAGTTATAATATGCTGAAAAATACATATATTCACATTCCGGGTATTGGTATTATAACTGAGCAGCGAATATGGGAATGTGGCATAAGGAGTTGGGAAGACTTTCTCGAGAAACATGGGTCTATAAAGGCATCGAAAGCCAGAAAGCAATTATGGCTTTCAGAGGTTGAAGAATCAATTGAGCAGTTGAATTGTAAAAACCAAGCTTTTTTTGCCCAGCGACTTCCTCCAAGCTATCATTGGAGGGGATTTCAGGATTTTAAGGAAAAAACAGCCTATGTTGATATTGAGACAACCGGTCTTTCGCCCAAATCGGACTGCATAACAATAATAGGCATCTATAATGGAAAAGATACAAAAACATATATAAAAGGCATTAATCTGGAAGAAGCACCTGTTGAACTAGCAAAGTATAAACAGCTTGTTACTTTCAACGGTGCACGATTTGATCTTCCTTTTATTAAGAATGAATTTTCTGGATTATTTTTCAATCACCTGCACATAGATTTGTTATTCTTTTTGAAAAAACTAGGCTATAGTGGAGGTCTTAAGAAAATTGAAGGCATGCTTGGACTTAAAAGGAATAAGGAAATTTCGGGATTAACAGGTTTTGATGCGGTAATATTATGGGAAAAGTACGAGCGTGGAAATAAAAAAGCCCTCGATCTCCTCATCAAATATAATAGTGAAGATGTATTGAATCTAGAAAAAATAATTGAGATGACGTTTCCAAACATGATAAACAAGGAGCGAGAAAGGTTACAAGGTCATGAAAGTTGAATTTTGTGCTGATTCTCCATCTAAACTGGAAGGATCTCTTACTAAACTTCTGAATAAAGAAAAACGTAGAGCTGGATTGAAAGGCAAAGATTTGTACTATATAGGCGTGGCTGACACAGCTAGATGGTGGTGGTGCAGCAAACAAAGCATACTCCATAATAGGAGAATGGAACTCGCTTACTTTCAGGCTCATTTAGAGGATAGGATAGAATACTCAATTTTTGGGGGGTACGTAGATAAGGAACCTTCCAAGTTTGTGGAGGATATTGTCGATACTCTCCCAGATTCATCAAAAATTGATATCGAAAAGATATTAGCTTATAGAAAAGCTAAATTACCCATCATGAGAGAGCCAACGGAAAAGGAGATAGAAGCGATAGCGTTGTCCCGCGGAGAAACTGAAGCTGAAATCGAAGGCATCAAAGCACATTATACGAAGGCAGAAAAGTATGCAACTGTTAGATGGGGTTTTAAATGGCGAGATTTTATAATTAATGGGGTACCTGATGGTATAACTGATGAATATGTTTATGAGTTTAAGACTGTCGGAAGCGAATTTCTTTTGCGCTACTCAAAACCAGTAGCTTTTGCTCAAGCCGATCTCTATGGCTATTTCTTCATGAGATCAAAAAAAAGAGTGCAAATTTTAATTAAAGAGACTGGCGAAATAAAGACCTGGGTGGAACCTATTAACACTAAGGAAGCTGAACACACTTTAGCGTATCTTTGGAAAGCTCTCCGAAAAAATGAAGGATTAATAGATCCAGTAAGCTGGAAATGCAAATCCTGCAGGTTTAAAGAAGAATGCAGAAAAGTTTTTGGAAAAGCTCCACCGGGAAAAAAGAATTCTGGCAGGAACATGAAGGAAAGACCTCGAAAGAGGAAGTAATAAAATAGGTCATTTAGAAAGGGATGGACGAGAATATTGTTATATAAGATGATTAGAAAACTTAAGCAGGATGACTCAAATTTTGAGAAAGAGTGATTTTTGTAAAACACCGATTTTCGTCAGCCGTTTATATTCCACAAAAAAAAACTACCATTTTTGCATCAAAACATATAGGTCAGTAACGTTTTTTCATGGAATCTTGCTCTAGAATATGTTCCGTATATGGAACATAAAAATTCTGATATCCAACTATAAGTTAACGTCCAGAGTCAATTATGGCATAGAAATAAGCACAAAATAGACCTTAAACTCTCCTATATCCGTTGATTATGAAGATTTAACAATAAATATTGGATATTATAAATTCCATAATCTATACATATTTCAAATCAAATGAGGTTTTTCACAAATCGTATCCCATACCATGTTTAGGCAACAAAAAAATTCGCTTTTGGATATCATGGGCATGGTTCAATTATGGGACATAAACACTTGACGAAAATCGGTGTAAAATTAAAATCCTGAGCATCCATTCTGATGCCACGTTTTTCCAAAGCGTGGTCAGTGACTTTGAATTCAAGGAAAATTCAGGCATATACTACAAAGTTATAGGGCTTATGTTGAATATAAGCCAAGAAGACCTAGAAATGCATGTAAGAGAGATAAAAACAGCAGGGATGCACTCGATTTCATTCGAAGGTGGCGAGGCTGGGGCTGCTCTTGTACCCAGAACCTACAATGACCCATATCCCCTTTTCCTTGTCCTGAGTAGATAAATAAAGAACGGAGCGCCAAAGAAAGCGGTAATTATACCCACTGGCATTTCACCCAATAAACGTGCCAATGCGTCCGTCCACATCAGGAAAATCCCACCTACTAATGCAGAAGCCGGGAAAAGGATCCGATGGTCCGGTCCAACGAGGATTCTCGTGATATGCGGTATTATCAAGCCAACGAATCCGATAGTTCCCACGAATGCAACTGCCGCTGCGGTAATGAATGCAGAAAGCACCAGCAGGATTCTCTTCACGTTCTCTACATTTATTCCCAGTGTCTGTGCGGTCTCTTCCCCTAAGAGCATTGCATTCAGGTCCTTTGCGAATATATAAATCAAGAAGAAGCAAACTAATACCGGCAAGACTATTATTTCCACCTGTGTCCAATTCGCGAGCCAGAACCCACCCATAGTCCAAAAAAAGATCCCCGCCAGGTCATGACTATGCCAAAACATCATAAAGGATAATATAGCACCGAAGAATAACGAAACCGCTATTCCCGTGAGCAACAAAGTATCTACCTGTATTCTTCCTCTTACTTGCGCAATTGTATAGACCAAAAAAGTAGCGAACATGGCACCGACAAAAGCCATTATCGGTATAGTGTAAATCGAGAAGAAAGAAGGTAAAAAAGTTATCGCGAGAACCGCACCAACCGCGGCTCCAGAAGCGATGCCTATTATGTATGGGTCTGCCATGGGATTCTTAAATATTCCTTGCAACGTTGTCCCGGCAGTTGCCAGCGAGAGACCAACCAATAAACCCAAAATTATCCGCGGTAGTCTTACCCGGAAGATTATTGTTTCGTGCGATATAGAAGAGATCTCGCAGAGATGGAGTTTGTCCCCCAACAAAGCGACTATTTCCAGTGGCGGCACATATACTGGTCCGATCGCCGTTGTCAGTACGATACTCACGCCTAAAAGTACAACTAAGTAAATCATAACCGTTTTCCAGTGGACAAATTTACTTATTAACTGTGTCTCTGTGGTTTTTTTCATTGTTACTGCCTCTTGTCCTGTCTGGAATTTAAAATAGTTTATGGCTTTTTAAACAAACCTGTTTCTTTTTAAATGATACATTACCGCAAGCAATCCAACAACTGCTAATACCGCTTCAAATCCGGGTGACTCAGGTGTAGGTGTTTGAGATGGCTTTTGAGTAGCTGTAGGGTGCGAGGTATGTGCAGAGACGGATATAGGCGTTGCTGAAGGCGTTAGTGTAACTGTAGGTGTAGGCATTTGTAACTCTTCACTTTCTGACTTCAATAATGCACAAATTGCAAATGTTCCCAAGGATGGACATGTCGCTGTGTAATAGACCTTATCACTGCCTTCTCCTATTTCACTTGCATTCTGTTCGACCCATATAGCATTATTGTAGTCATAGCAGAAGAGGGAGATTGCAGTGGTGTTATTACTAGCATTGGCGGCTATCCATGATTTATTCACGTTGAAGTTCAGTTTCAACCATTCGATACTTCCTGTTAGATTATCCATGCTGAGATTAAAAAGGATATAAACTATTGCAGGTGGCTGAACGATATTCAAATCATTTAATACTGTTACAGAGATATTCGTGAATTCCACCTCTTCTTCTGCTTTTATTGTGATGTTACTTAAGCATGCATCGTCTAATACCATTGTCTTCTCTTCATCTGCTTTTATTAGTCTTTTTTTCGGCTCAGGTGATGGACTATCCCCGCCACTACCGTAGTCATCTTCTTCACTCTCCTCGTCATCATCGGTATCAGTAAAAAAGTCCGATAGAAGCCCATAAACCGTTTTCGTCACAATTACCAGCCTTGGGCCCGGTCTGGATATTTCACCTTCGCTAATTTGGTATATTCGGTCGTTTTTTACCGCGTCTACTGTGCTCAGTCTTTCGTCACTCTTTATTTGATCGGGTACAATGGACTCGCTACCATGACCACTATAAAGGATAACCTGCGGGTCTTCTTCTAGTAGATTCTCGATACTAAACACGCCCCATGAAGAGAGATAATTAGCTGCTATATTCTCTCCTCCCGCCATCTCAATAACCTCGTGCTGGAATGTACCTTTACCCGGGGTATAGAGGATAGAACCCATAGCATAATATACTCGTGGCCTTTGCCCCTCTTCTAATGATTCCGTTTTTTCTTCTAAGTCTTGCAGGTCATCTTTCAGCTTGGCCACGAGCGAAGATGCTGTTTCATCACTTTTCGTTAGCTCACCAATGGTTTCCATATGCGCAAATATCTCTTCGATATTACCCGGATGCTGTGCATAAACTGGATATTCAATGCCTGGGTGGACATCAGTGTCCACTAGCCAATATAAAAGCTCAGATGGATTCCCATGAGCAGAGACTATTAGGTCAGGCTCTAAATCCACTATTTTCTCTAAGCTTGGCGTTGAATAGCCACCTATCGATTTTATTTCCCCGTTATCCTTCTTTTCCTTTACTTCAGGCGGGTAATCGCAATAATCTGTAACGCCTATAACGCTATCGCCTGCACCAACGGCAAAAAGTATTTCGGTAGCACTGGGAGCCATAGATATAATTCGCTCCGGTCGTTTTGAAATTTTGAACGTATAATCTTCAAGTCCCTCTAACTCGCGAATATCGTTTTCTTCGTCTATTACAAGCGAAACCGTAACGTTCCAGGTGGCTTCCGTTGTTTCATTTTCTCCTAGCCCTGTGACGCGGACGTCATAAACGCCATATTTTTTGAATGGATAAGATAAATCAGCGCTTTTTCCTTCTGATTCTTCTACTTCTTCGTCGTTGATAGACCATGTCCAGTCATAAGACAAATCAGAGGAAACGCGGAATTCTACATCTTCGCTCTCGTCTATATGGATGTCCACCGGAATATCAGGTTCATCTCCTGTCACACTGTTCCATTGAGTAATGCTACTACCCGCACATAACGTACAAAAGGCAATTAAAACCAGTAATACAGAAGCTGCAACGAAAAGACCTTTTTTTGCGCTCATTCCAGCACACCTGCTTTTATGTCCAAAAACCATGTCCCGTTCACGTACACCTGCTCAAAATCACTCACTTTTATCCGCCTCTTGAAAATAGGCCCATCAGTTACAAAAGTATGATACTCGCCGGATTCTCCAGACAAATGAAACTCGAATTTCTTTAACTCTGCTATAAAAGCTCTATCAAATTTTCTACCGAGCCATTCCTGCTTTATCCTCGTTGCCACTACGATTGCTTCAAATCCGGCATCTATGAACTCGAGCACTATATCCTCGGGTGCAAGACCCCAAAGAGGAAGGATAGGCTCGATTTCGAGATCATTACACACTCGCTCCACCCATTCTCTATGCTCTATCAGATCAATATCGCCGAAAATGCCGCCCATTACACCCTCGCGCTTCAATTCGCCTACCTTATGCATGAATTTACTTTCATATTTGCCCCATGCGGCGTTTACATGAACTATTGGTATCCCCATAGCTTCTGATTGCAATTGCAATAAAAAAGGGCGAGTCCCATGAGCTCTTTCCCTTTTACCATCTTCTGATAACAAATTCAAGAGATATGCTACCTCAAACCCTTCCGCCATTGCTTTATAACATGCTAAACTGCTATCCTTTCCGCCGCTCCAAGATGAGAAAACCTTCTTCTTTTCTTTCATTTATTTATTTATTCTTAGTAAAAGTCAGTCCATAAATACCATCGTTTAGGCAAGAAAATCCCGCTGAGGCTATGTTATCTTCGGTATAGACATGGGTTTCTACTGTTTTCCACTCTTCTTCACTTGCATTATAATAACAAATCCTTATGCTGGTTTCTTCCATGTCCGCTTCTTCTAACTCTACCTCATCGTAGCCTATGTTTATTACAACTTTGTCTAATATTTCTAAATTCCCGCTTTCGCTTTCGTTAACTTCTATTCGTACAAAGTTCCCAATTACTGTTTCAGGAACATTCGCCATTTCGGACACTTTAACTTCTGTGATATTGAGCCGTAAAGCGACGTTTTCCTCCGCAGAGAGCTCGAGAGTAACTTTAGGAACACCGAAATATGCACCGTTTAGTTCTGTACTCCCATCTATAGGGACGTTAAAAAGCCCATATATGCATTCCAGAAATTTTTCTGCCGCATTTGCCACTCTTGGACCTGGCCTGCAGATTAAACCGTCTATGATCAAGTAAATCCTGTTATTTCTTACGGCATCTACATCTTTTAGTCGTTCTTCACCAATTATTTGCATGTATGCGAGACTCTCTCCTTCATTAGTAGACGGGCACAGGATCACTTGTGGATCTTCTTTTATTATCTCTTCTATCCCTAACATTTGCCACCCGGAGAAGTACTTGGCGGCGATGTTTTCACCTCCTGCAATCGTTATAACATCGTTCAGGAATGTATTGTTACCACAGGTCAGGAATCCGGGACAAGGTCTGAAAACCCGCGGTCGCTGCTCGGCTTCTAATAATTCCGTTTTCTCTTCTATCGCGGCTATCTCGTCTTTTATATCATCAATGATGGAAGATGCAGTTTCATTGCTTTTTGTTATCGCGCCTATGACTTTAATATGCGCAAGTATATCATCGATTTTTTTAGGATTTTGCGCGTAAACAGGGTATTCGATGTCCGGGTGCATACTTCTGTCCACTAACCAGTATAAAAGATCAGAGGGATTACCATGAGCGGCGACTATTAAATCTGGCTCCAAATCCATTATTTTTTCGATGTTTGGTGTTGAATAGCCACCTATAACGACAATCTCGCCTTTATCCTTCTTATCCTCTACTTCGG
>CBDAFQ010000033.1:0-10503 GCA_965195275.1 uncultured ANME-1 euryarchaeote
GGTGTGCCCTTGCGTTCTTCCTCCACTATTGCCGTCACCTGCCTTACCACCGCTATTCTTTCAGGTGTCACTTCGCCAATCACCCTCGCTGCAAGAGCGGGGCCTGGAAAGGGTGGTCGGTTATACTCCGATTTGGACAAACCCCGCGCCTTCCCTACTTCCCGCACTCCATCCTTCCTGAGGTGCAACAGTGGCTCTATAACTTTATACCAAAATTCACGTTCTGGGTCAATCCCTAACTGAGCAAGAATATTATGCTGCCTCTTGATTCCTGCAACCGTTTCATCTACGTCCGTCAGAATAGTACATTGCAGAAGAAATTCCGCACCACTTTCCTGCACAAGTCTTTTTATTTCACTATATCCTAGGTATCACTTAAAGTATACATTAGCTGGTAGGACAGTTACTATATTGCCAGACCAGGATAGAGAAGGTAAGGCAGTGGTAAAGTCAAAAGATAGAGGTGATAACACCTTAAAGGAGGATAATAAAATGCATGATGTAGATACAACAAAATATGTTATTCATGCTGACATCTCAGCAGAGGGTTTTGTTGAGAAATCAGATGTGGTAGGTGCAATATTTGGTCAAACCGAAGGGTTGTTGGGTGAAGAGCTGGACCTTAGAGACTTACAAAAGAGTAGCCGGATAGGCAGAATAGAGGTCAATGTTGAGTCAAAGAGTGGGAAATCAAAAGGTGAGATACTTATCCCCTCTGGCCTGGACAAAGTAGAAACTGCAATATTGGCTGCCTCGTTAGAGACCATAGATAGAGTAGGTCCTTGTATCGCGAAGGTAGAAGTCAGTAAGGTGGAGGACATAAGAGCGACAAAGAGAAAAATGATAACCGATCGAGCGAAAGAGTTGATGCGTAAGGCTACAGAGAAAGGCATAGATAGTGAAATGATGGTGAACGAAGTGAAAGAAGCAGTGAGAATGGAAGAGATAAGGACTTATAAGGACTTACCTGCTGGACCGAACATAGAGAATTCGGATGCTATTATAATTGTAGAAGGGCGTGCAGATGTGTTAAATTTACTCAAATATGGAATTAAAAACACAATTGCCGTAGAAGGCACGAATATATCGCCGATAATAGGTAAATTGAGCAAGAGGAAGACAGTTACCGCTTTCGTAGACGGTGACAGAGGTGGCGACCTCATATTGAAGGAACTTTTACAAATTGGTGATGTAGATTATGTCGCCGCGACTCCGGAAGGTAGAAGCGTGGAAGACATGACGTATAAGGAAATAACGAAATCGTTACATAACAAGACGTCTGTAGAGCAGCAGGGCTATACTAAGCGTGAACCCGCGCCAACACGAGTAATACAAAGAAAGAAAACCAAGGAAGTGAGGGAAGCGAAAGAGGCGAAGGTGAGCTCCAACCCATTTAAAACTGACCTGAATGAGCTCGAAGGCACGTTTAAGGCTAGACTGTTGGATAAGGATAAGAAGATAGTAAAGGAGACAACCGTGAGGGATCTCGCAAAGGAATTGAAAGAGCTAACAGGAAATGCAAATAGTGTAGTCTTTGATGGCGTAATCACGCAGAGGATAGTGGACCTTGCGAAAGAGAAGGATTTGGAATACGTAGTGGGGCTAAAAATGGGCGATGTAGTAAAAAGGCCTGCATCTTTAAAGATTCTGACAGCCGAGTCAGCCTGATCGGAGAGAGGCAAAAGGAAGTCGTAGGTTAGAGCTTTGTACTCTAACCTCTTATTATTTATCTTTATTTATCTAATATAGCCCAGCTCTTCCTCTCGCCTTCTTGGAACTTGAGCTTCTTCCATCTCTTTCAAGCGTTCGATGACCTTTTCCATCTCTTCTGCACGGTCTTTCAAATCCTGCATGTCTATAACACTTTTGAGATTTAATGCACGACAAAGGATTTTTAGAACCGCCTGGGCGCTTTTAGGATCCACTAAATACCCTGACGTAAGGCCTAACAAACACACTGCCGGGATACCTCTCATCTTTCCAAGACCTAACAAAAGTCCCGATGCCCCTACGATACTCCCGCCGGGCTCCTCGTCCCGGAATTCCACGCCATAGCCCTTCATCTCATCCACAAGTCCTGCATCATTCACTGATCCAAGCACTGTCTGTTTCTCTACAAGCTGACCTATGCCATATCCACCCAGAGTGTATATGCGCGAAACATCATACTGTTGTGCAATGTCAAGAAGCCGCTCGGAGATGAGATAATGCCCCTCATTTGTAACGCTCTGCTGGTCACCATTGACGATTAACAGATCACCAAGCTCCTTTGACTTCCATGCATATATCTCGATTTTACATAAACGGACTGTTCCATCGCCATTCACCAATACTTGTGGTGGAAAATGCCGAGAGTATATCTCCACAATCTTCTCAGCATTCAATTCCTGTATCATGTGCTCCGCAACCAATTTCCCTACGTTTCCCACACCTGGAAGCCCTTCTACCATCACTGGCTTGTTCAATTCCACTTTTTTTAGCTCATGCACTTCTATCTCTTCCATATTTCATCATCCTTCTATATTTCCCATAAGGGTCTTTAGGAGAGAATCTTGGGGGCGTTGGATTCATTGTCCTTCGCCCACACCTCGCACATACATCCTCCAACGTATATTCCCCACATACCCCACATTTCCTCAACTTAGACTTCATAAAACTTCATTTTTTTAAAAAGCGTTCATCAATGGTAAATCTCTTCTCTCATTAAGGCAGATTACGGTAAAACGCACCTTGTCCTCCGTTTTTCTTTAATGCGTCAATAGCTGTGTTAGCGGCATCACTTAAGATGCTTTCCGCCTCCTTATAATTGGATGCGATGACTTTTATCTTATATCTTGGTGCACCTATGTAGAAGCATTCTACCTTTCTGCTTTCCCCACCTTCCATCTTCTCCTTCGCTTCATCCTCTACATTAATCAACGCTTGTTTTATTATTTCTACACCATCATACAAGGGACACGTCAGCTCCACATATCCGACTATCTGCACGGAAGGCAGTTTAACATTAGTGACAGCCACAAGGAGTATTGCATCCGCGTGTTCCTCTTCTATCCCAAGAGAAATCAGTGCGCCCTTGCCGACTTTTACAACATCCTCAAAAGCATCGTATAGACTACCATAAGTATCGGATAATTTCTGCTCTATCTCCGCGAGCTCTTCGCTGCTGATTTCGAGCGGGGGATTTGTGAGTGCGAGAGAAAGCCACTTCTTCGCTTTTTTCTCGTTCTTCCACTCTTTTACCTTCTCCCTTTTTTGCCCTTCATTTACCGCCTTTAGTGATAAATCTATATGCCCCCTCCGAGCATCCACAAATAGCACTTTGCAGACCACTTTTTGCTCTTCTCGTACGTAATCCCTCAGATGTCTCACCCAACCGGAGGCGACCTCAGATATATGTATGAGTCCTTCTTTTCCCCCATATTCCACAACTGAGACAAAGGCACCAAAACTCTTAAGCTCTTTTACCGCGCAAATTACTAATTCGCCCTTTTCTGGCCATTCATCGTGCCCCATCTAATCAAGGACCTCTATCACTTTGCTTTTTATCTTCGCTTTACCGCCCCTTGGCTCAACTAAGGTTCTTCCACAGACATTACATTGTACCGTCGTAGCTGCATGATCAAATACAACCTGCTCATTCTCACAATCTGTGCATTTCACCTTCAAAAATTTGCTTTGTGTTTTTCCCTCTCTCCTCATTGCCATATCCTCCTTTTACTAAAAACAGACCTTTCTCTTTGATAAGACCTTTATGCTCATTCCACGAAATCGAGTTTGGATACTCTAAAGCCTTTCCTTTGATGTGATTTCTTGCAGTCTGTGCACTTATATCGGAGAAAAACCTTCTTCGTTGGCTTATCTCCGCCCGGGACCTTTGAGAATTTACCACTGTTACCTATGCCCGACCTGCGTTTCTTCTGCCGTACTATCCACTTCAAGGAAGAAGCTCTCCCCTTTTTCACCTTTTCCACTTCGTGCATCGTATGCTTCCCACAAAAGGGACAATAAATCCGCATGCGCTTTGGCATCTTCATTTTCCTACCCTCATTTTCTTTGCTTCACCACTGAATCGCACTGCAACCCCTCGCTTACATAATATCTCGGCGTTGGTCTTTGGCAGCATAATAACATCTTCTTTTTTTATTTTATAAATTCTTCCATCAGTACCCATAAAAGTAGGTATGTCTTCTAAGACCCTAACTATATGCAGTTCTTCATTTCCTGCTTTTGTAGAACTTGCTTCAACTTCTTTAAACATCGACCCCACAATTACCTCATCCACCTTTTCGCTTCCACCTTCGCTTTTTTCTTTATTTTCTTTATCGCCCAATATCAACGCAAATATGCGCGCTGTTCCTTCCTCTACATGACCTTTCACGCCCGCAAATATCGCTCCCTCTTCTGCTAACATACCCTTAGGGACTGCTTTTATGCCCGAACTGGCGAGCTTTACTATCTTCCCTATACGCCTTTGGATTATGTCCTCCGTCTTCATGCGTACATTTCTTATCTCGTCTTCCACAAGTTCCCCTCGCCTTTCGTCCACTTCCCCTTTCTCATTCTTCAATTGCTTTATGTATTCACGCACTTCATCACAGAAGTTGTCCGGTAATTCTTGCAGTGATGCCGTATTTCTCTCCTTATGCAGGATTTCCCAGAGCTTGTCTATGTCCATACACTCAATTTTTCTTTTTACTTTACTTTACTAAAGAACTAGTTTCTTTGGTAAAGCTTTCTTTTCTAAAGAAATGTTTCTAGTAAAAGATTTTTGCGAAGCAAAATGTTTGTTCACTTTATTTCCGCAACACCACGGCACATAAAATAAAGCGCCGCATGCTCCGGCACCGAGACAACTTCGCCTTCTTCCACCTCATAGCTTTCGCCTTTCATCGTTATCGACGAGTTTCGTGTGGCTCTTATCTCTATTAGCGAATAACCAAATGCAACTGCATCCACTAAAGGGTCAAAATCATCAAAAGTTTCTATACTTAATGGCTTTACCTGCAAACTCGATTTGCCATGTAACGAAGTAGGCAGTCGTATAAGCCGTTTTATGTCTGCTGTGACTGGTGCGTCGGGTTTATCGGCATAGGCCGAGTATTTAGCCTCTGAACTTTTTGATAGGCCTTGCCAGATGGAATCAGAGAAGCGAGGTATTTGCCCTTTTTCTATCCTACTCATCACTGTTTCATCATTTGCAATTCGTAATATCTCTTTTGCTTTCTTCTTTTCCATCGCACCAACACTCTTTACCACTTTGATAGCTTGTTTTTCGTCCATAGCCGCTATTTCGTGAAGAAACGCTATTAATCCTTTAAGAACCCGTTTCCCCCAGCCCTCGGGAATCAACCTCAAGTCCTCTATTCCGGTCTTTTTGCCGCTCTTATCTTTTGAATCTGCCACTAAAAAGCTATTTATGTCCAGCCCTATTGCCATTACATAATCGACAATCTCCCTTCGCTCGCGGCTTCCAAGCCCTCTTACATCCTCTGTTTCTATATGTATGTGGTAGCCCCTTGATCCTGAAAATACCAGCTCTATCTTATTTTCCGGGAATCCAAAATCGTTGAGCAGGAAGTCAATCAGTTTCCTCGTTTCTTCTTTTACGCACTTCAATATCGCCTCATAAGAATAACTCTGGAACTCCGCTTCGCCTATGACGTGGTCTGCATCGAGGTCAAAAATTAGGTCAGCGCCGAGCCAATCTTTATCTGCCATCTTCGCCGTAGGGTATTTGTATATTGCGGTTGAGAAGTAGGCATGAGCAGGGGCATTTTCACGGAGGTGATGCACTAACTCCTTCTCGGTGGCAAAGGCTTTGTGCCTTCTCATCACGAGTTTAGCCGGGTAATAGTGGTCAAAGAGAACAAAACCCCACTCCCGCATCCATAAATCCGTTGGGATTTCTACTTTTGTCCGTCTATAATATTCACTAAATTTGATCGTCACGAATCTTTTTGTTTGTTCGTTCATTTTTGTAAAATCTCGTGGTTTTTTATTGTATCTGAATAAAGTATAGCTTCTACCTATTTAGGACGCAGATTTACACGGATTTACACGGATTTAATTTTTTCCGTGTTAATTAATCTGCGTTAATCTATGACAATAATTTATTTTCTTGTTCGCTATTTTTTACCAAAGAAATCTTCAAAAAAAGGTATAGTAAAAAGGGAAAGAAAGAAAAGAGGGAACATGATAAGCATAACGATACCAAAAGGCAGTTTAGAAGCGCAAACGCTGTTGCTATTCAAGCAGGCCGACCTGGAAATAAAGGTGACGAGTAGAGAATACAACCCGAAGATAGAAGACCCGCGGATAGATATTGTAAAGATATTGAGACCGCAGGAGATACCGGAATACGTGGAGAAAGGCTACTTTGACGTTGGCATAACAGGTAAGGATTGGATAGAGGAACGGGGTGCGGACGTAGTGGAAATAGCGGACTTGAGTTATAGCAAAGCCGCGGAGAAAGAGGGCATAGTAAATATCGTCCTGGCTGTGCAAGCCGACCGAGCGGATATAAAAGAGGTAAAGGATATACCGCCGCAGAGTGAAATAAGCACTGAATATCCAAACCTCACAAAATCTTTCTTTGACAAACTCGGTATTCCCGTCCAGATATTCTTCTCTTACGGCGCGACCGAAGCGAAAGACATGATGGACTGCATAGTCGAGCTCACGGAGACTGGCGAGACCTTAAGAAAGAACAACTGGCGGATAATAGGCTCGATACTGGAATCGTCTACTAAGTTGATAGTGAATAAGGACTCGTGGAATGATGCAGTAAAAAGGAAGGAGATAGAGGAGATAAGAACCTTGCTTTCGGGCGTGATAGAAGCAAGAGGTAAGGTATTGCTCAGCATGAATGTCGGTGAGGCTAATTTGGCGGCTGTGGTGTCCGCACTACCGGCAATGAAAAGACCCACTATATCGCAACTTTATGATTCCGAGCCCCGATATTATGCGGTGGAGACGGTAGTGAGCAAGCGTGATGTGAATATCCTAATACCTGAGTTGAAGAGTATGGGCGCGGAGGACATTATAGAGATAGATATAACCAAGATAGTGAAGTGAAAGTAGAGAACCACGAGATTTCACAAGATTAACACAAGAAATTGGGGCTAGTTGTGGTATGATAGGCTATCCGATATAATCGCCAACATAGTACTGAAACCCGATTCCAATGATTGTTCTCTCGTGGAAATCTGTGCAATCTTGTGGTCTAGCTAAACAATTATTATCCGCACAAATCGGAACTCTTAGAAACGGGGCGTATAACTAATTTCGGTGCAAAGTTCAATCAGTATATGGGCACGGTATTTGAAAAAGTCTGCAAGCAATTTCTTCTTCTAAACCGTGATAGAGTGCCGTTTACATTTACAAAAATAGGCCGCTGGTGGCATAAAGAGAATGAAATAGACGTTGTTGCTCTGGACGAAGAAAGCAAAGAGATCGGATTCTTTGAATGTAAATACACTACCCTGAAGTTTAAGGACGCTTTGGACATCCTTGCGGAACTGAAAAATAAGAGCGGATATGTTGACTGGAATACCAACAAACGCAAAGAGCATTTTGGCGTGATTGCAAAAAAGATAGATGGTAAAGAGAGACTCAGAAAAGAAGGCTATTTTGTATTTGATTTTGATGACTTTTAGATTAGGAATAGAGAACCTGATACCTAACACCTAATCCTCTCTGCGAACTCAGCGTTCTCTGCGGTAATGTCAGGTAAATTATTATTTGTGTGTTCCCTTATGAGCCCACAGAAGATTGAGCAGTTACAACCCGCTCATACTTCTTCTCTTCACCCAGCACCTTCGTTGCATCTATTCCGAGCTTCGTTGTCAGCCCATTTAAAGTAGAAGGGTCAAGTGAAGAACCTTTTGCTTTCGGTATCAACACCACATCTTCATCCCATCGAACCCGAGTCGCTATTGCATACTCTACATCATTAGGGTTAAATATATCTATATCGTCATCCACAACGACAACGCGTTTTAAGCTGGGATGAGCGGCAAAAGCAGCGATAACTACATTCTTTACCTCGCCCTCTTTTTCCTTCTTTATCTGCACTACTGCATGCAAATAGCAGCATCCGCCATCTGTCAAGAAGACATTCTTCACTCGTGCCATACGCTCTACCGCTCTAAAGATCAAGGGTTCGTAAGGCACGCCCATAAGCAGCTTGTGCTCCGCACCTGAAGGCATAATAGCATGATAAATCGGATCTCTTTTGTGATACATCCGTGTAAGCGTGATAACCGGCTCAGACCTTATTTTGTCATATGTACCGGTAATATCCAAAAATGGACCTTCTTTTGCACGCTCGTCACCTATGAACCCTTCAAAGGCGATTTCTGCATGCGGTATTGCCACACCGTTATCTAATTTGAAAAGCTCTATCGGTTTGCTTTTCAATGCAGAGGCATATTCAAATTCCTTGCCCTGAGGCACTCTCGTCGCTGCGGCCAAAAGGATCAGAGGATCCACACCGATAGCTATTCCTACTTTCAATTCCTCGCCTCTTTCTATCGCTTCACGATGCATCATATACAAGTGCCTGGAAGGGACAAGCCTCGCGGCTAATCGTTTATCGTCTAATACCATCATCCGGTGAAATGATGCATTTCTCACGCCATCTAATTCCGCAACAACTACACCAGCCGTGATATAAGCGCCGCCATCTCTACTGAAATATGTTAATATCGGCAACTCACCCAAATCCGGCTCTTTAACCACTTCTTTCGTCGGTGAATCCGCTACTATGTTCACCGTGCCGCCATCGCCACCTTCAGGTATTTTAGCCATGAATTGCACGGTATTTGCAGTTGTTGTACCAAGCAACTCAGCCAGTGTGTTTCGCCCGCCAACTAGGTTCATTATGACCTTATGCGAGCTGTCAACAGCGTGGAAAAGAACCGGCTGACCTTTTTGCTCATGCTCTGCACATATAGATGCCACCTCGTATTTTGATGACACTGCCTCCTCTATTTCTATTACCTTTCCTTCTCGCGCTAATTTATCTATGTACTGTCTCATTTTTCGTATATCTTATAGCCTTAGGGGCCTTATTTATACTTCATAAAAAACTTTGGGTTACTTCACATAACCTCTTTGTGGCTTCTCTGATATCTTTTGCAGCGTATATCGCCCTACCTACGATCGCATAGCTCGGGAAATGCTTTACCGTTTCAAATGCGGCTACTATATCGCCACCCTGGTGTTCTTTACCTATTCCCGGGAAGAGAAAATTCGGCTCTTTTAGTTCCTGTTCTAATAATGTGCAGTACTCCCTCATCTTTTCTATTTTGGTCCCAGGAATTACGAAATGCTCAACCCCCAACTTTGTAGCGTCCATATACATCCTCTTTGGTGCATCATCGGCGATATAACCGCCTTCACTTCGTAGATATTTACTGTGTGTCATCTCGCCACCAACTATCGGCGTTAAGCCGAACTTAAAACAGCCCTTAACCTTTTCATTTAGCTTTTCTGTTCCTACACCAATAACGGCTGCTTTTAACGCTTCCGGTCCCGCTTCCGGGAATATTATGACCGAACTTATCCCTGCCTCCTTACAAACCGCTAATATGTCACCGCCACATATTTCGGGGATGTCGGACCCTAACTTCTGATGGTCGTATATTAGCGGAAGATCAGTATATGATGAAATCGTTTCACATATATGGGGTAATCCATATTTCAATGCTAATATAGCCCCTACTTTATAACCCACTACACCCTCTATGTCGCTTGTCTCTTCTACTATCCGCTTTAACTCACCTATAGCTTTCACATCACAAGCAGGCATAATCCCATATCTTGACTTGAAGAGTTGCATTTTATCTTAAATTTAAGAATCCCTACATGTTTATAAAATTTCTTTTTTTTTGCACTCATAATCTTCGAGCCACCCCTTTGGTAATGCGATTAGCTCAAGTCCATCAAGAGCGGAATCAATCCGTTATCAACTCTCTCGTGATCATTTTAGGGACTAATACTCTCGTGTATCTTGGCAGGAATCTAACATTAGTACTTAATAACTAACTCTTTAAAGAAATAAATATATGGCGATATAAAGTATTCTTAGCTTATAAATAAGATAACTGGGATGCATGATGAAAGTTAGGGATATAATGAGCCGGATAATCATTGCAAAAGAGGGGGAGACTGAGGGTTTTTCTATGTGGATATTAAAATCGCTGGCTAAGAGGCCAAGAATAATTGGACAATCTATGAAGAAGCCGCACAGAATATGTTGAGACGTGAGTAACACTACAAAAATGATTGGCAAGGAAGAAAGCGGGAAAAAGTGGGAAATATGTGATTTGATTGGTTTTAGCTGAACATTTTCCGGTGCTTGTCATTGTAATATCGATGTTTTCCGCCTTTACTATTCTGATCGCCGGGAAAGTGAACAAGAAGGCCGCATTCCCTATCGCCTTAGTAACCATATTCATACAACTGTTGTTGTCTTTGTCTATCCTGAAGCGTGTCCTGACA
>CBDAFQ010000034.1:0-5679 GCA_965195275.1 uncultured ANME-1 euryarchaeote
CTCAAAACTCAAGGAATTCATAGCAATATTCTCCAAGAAGAATCTCATTGTAGATACGTTTGCCGAGGTACTCTATAAAGAATCTATAATTGAGGAAAGAGCATTCACAAAAGAATTTTATAAGCTCTTTCATGAAACTCGCCTCATGCTATTAAAAGAATTCATTGACAGTGGTGCTACTCAGGAACAGGCGATTCATTATGCACAGATTTTTCTCAACCGATTAATGTTTGTTCTTTTCGCAGAAGATACAGGGAAGCTTCCAAGAAGACTTCCTGAAGATATGATATTAGAAGTCCTCAAAAATAGACTCATAATAAATGAACATTCGAATATGGTTTACGAAGCTATCATAGGACTCTATCGTCAGCTTGATGCAGGGGCTAAAACGCCAGTGGAAATATTTGGTTTCAATGGTGAACTATTCAAAGAGGAGATACCAAGAGCATTTTTCTTCAATGATATGAGAGAAGAAAGCTATTTCAAAGACGTTTATCAGCAATCAGCGTTAAAAAAGAGTAAACAACAAGACCTTATTGAATCAAACATTTTATCAAGAGTTGGTAAAGGTATCTCACCCATAATATCCAATATCCTGCTGATGGCGTCCTTTGACTTTACGACTGAGGTAAATGTCAATATTCTTGGTCACATATTCGAGCAGTCAATAACAGATATAGAAAAGTTACAGGAAGGGGAAACCGCAAAACGAAAGAAGGAGGGAATCTACTACACTCCTGAGTATATAACCGATTACATCTGCCGTAACACTATCATACCGTACTTATCAAAAAACAACGCAACAACGACAGTAGAAGAATTAATTAACGAACACAAAGATAATTTCGAGGTGTTAGAGAAGAAATTAAAAGACCTCCGGATACTTGATCCTGCCTGTGGAAGCGGTGCCTTCCTTATCAAGGCTGTTGACGTGCTATTGGAAATCCACATAGCATTAATAGAAGCTAAAGCGGTGCAGGGTAAGTACGAGAAAAGAGTTTTGGGTAAAAGAGGGCAAGAAGAAAGATACCTTTCATTCAGCAAATACTATGACGAAGACGAAGCCCGTAAAATAATAGATGACAATATCTATGGTGTTGACATAAACGAGGAATCTGTGGAGATAACGAAACTAAGCCTTTATCTCAAGATAGCCAGGGAAAAGAAAAAACTGCTGGACTTATCGAAGAACATTAAATGCGGAAATAGTCTTATAGATGACAAAGAGATAGACAAAAAGGCATTTAACTGGCAAAAAGAATTTCCCGAAATATTCAAACAAGGAGGATTTGATGTAGTAATAGGGAATCCACCTTATCTAAACATGACTAAAAATAACACAGATAATACTTGGCTAAATTATTACAACGGTAGATATGATAGCATCAAAAGAGCAAATTCAAAAAACTTGTTTGTCTTGTTCATTGAAAGAACCATAGAATTAATAAAAACCAAATCTGCATTGTCTCTTATTGTTCCTGAGGGTTTATTTTCAACTAGAAGTTATTCTGACTGTGTTGATCTCTTAGATAGATATGGATCTGTTGATTTAATTCTGACCTTTGAAGATTTTGTCTTTGAAGATGCAGTCACAGGCAGTATTATTTTTAGATTTATAAAAGGAGAAGCAGATAGAAAACAAAAGTATTATCACTTTACGGGATCAAACAATGTCATTCCTGTCGAAAAAACTGAGAATCCTATTGAAGAGAAAATGAATAGTAACCCGACTAAGCTTGGTGATATATGTAGCCTATTTAAAGGCATGGTCGTAAAAGACAGAAACGATTATGTCCATGAAGAAAATCTAGGTGAGCCCACACCAGATAGATTTTATCTAGGAAATTGTATGGGCAGATATCAAGTTATTAAAACATTATATTGCAATTATAATGATTTGACTATCGTGGGAGGAACCAAAGATGAAAACAAATATAAAATCTCCCCCCGCATAATTATTAGACGGACTGGTGATTCTTTATGCTGTACAATACTCGAAAAAAGAGCACTGACAGAGAGTACATTATATTCTTGCATTCCTATTTCAAAAGAGTTTCATATAAAGTTTCTATTGACTATACTAAACTCGAAATTATACACTTATTTTATAAGGCGTGGAATGATCACAAATAAACAAGCATTTCCTCAAGTTTTGATGACAGACTTGCAGTTGTTACCTATAAGCGAGACACCTCTATCAAATCAAAAACGATTTATTGAAAAAGCAGATTCAATGCTCAAATTGAACAAAGAGTGCAACGAAAAGAAGAGCAAGTTCCTTAGACGTATTTCTTCCTACTTTGGTATCGAAAAATATTCTAAGAAGTTAGATTCTTTTTGGATGTTTTCTTTTGATGATTTTCAGAAAGAAGTTTATCGGCTGTCTAAGAAAAAATTGTCTTTGAAAGAGCAGGATGAGTGGGAAGACTACTTCAATGATTACAAAGAAGAGTTAACCGAACTACAGCAAAAAACCGATGAAACCGATAAGGCGATAGACCAAATGGTGTACCAACTCTATGAATTAACTCCGGAGGAGATTAAGATAGTTGAAGAAGGAATTTAAGCAGCAGTAATCAAATCTTTTCCCTATCGTAGAATACAAGCCACACTATTACTTCTTTTTACATTTCATGCTATAAAAAAGTATCATTAGTTGGAACGTCAATCTCTTATCCGAACATGCATGAACGGTTATTATCATATCCCCCAATATCTAAGCGATAATAACTCCCCAGACATTGAACTTTTTCAATGTTTTTATATACTATACTTACAGCTTCTTGCTTATTTTTAGCAAGAGATGCCACTTCCGCAATTCTAGGACCGCAGGTATATAATAATCCATTGTCTGTTTTATCTACCTCATTCCACCACAAATCACAATCCAAAGTGGCAGTAAGTGAAACAGGTAATTTAGGTGGTTTTACTGACAATGGATATGGATACCCGTAACCTGCAAGTGTAAGTGAACAGCCCCATTTTTGGGGGTAATCCCAAGACGGCGTAATTTTTCTGCCACTTGCAACAGCAATGATAACCTCTGCCGGATTTTTAAGCATTTGTAAAATAAATGGATTGATCGTTACACCGATTCGCACATTGTATTCAATTACATGCCATCTTTTGTTTTTTTTAACCGCGCTTACAGATAGTATTCCGCAAAAATGTGTTTTTTCCAGCCACGGCTGAAGCGGCAATATAAATTCGCGCATCAAGCCATATTTATCATTTAGATCTTGTTCCACCAGACTGCCCAGTGGTGCGCCAGCAATAGGTCCCATATCTCCTGTAAATGCGCGTTTATATTCCCAATGCGTCATAATGCTTTGAATATTTCCATTGCTAACAAGAGCAAAATGGGCAATCTCTTCTGCACCAAGATATTCTTGTAAAAATACGCCTTCCGAAAAATCAACTCTATTCAACCACTCATAAGTATCTTCTACTGATTTACAAACAATGGCCTGAATCGGACTTTTAGGAGAACAAAGGGGATTTTTGATTACATATGGTCGCGGATTATTTTTAAGTATTTCTAAAGCATCCAATTTATTTTTTGCTAAATATGTCTGAGGATAAGCAATGTTAAATTCTTCGCATAACGCACGGGCGAAATCACGATCACGTTCAATTTTTATTGCTTCTCCAACGGGAGAAAAAATAGGTGTTTTTAGCTCGGTCGCCCACGGTTCATTATGCCAATCAATGGACATGGGAATTATTACATCTGGTTTCCATTTTCGAATAATGGGAATAGGAGAAGGATGATCTCTTTTCATCCAAGTTTTTCCAACTAAAGAAGCTCCAAAATTACCATTAGCGCGGGTAATATAACAGCTTACTTCTGCTCCGTTATCACGAAGGATTTGCATGGTGGAATGTGCAAACGCACCATTGCCGAAAAGCATAATTCGTGGTTTCACATTAGAAGATTGATTTCTCCTGTGATAAAGCCCATAAACAAAAAATCTATTTTACCCGTGCTTTTGGTGTGCATACATAAGCAGATTGAGTTACATGAGACGACACAATCAAAGAAAGATCCAGTGGATCATAAACTGGCTCATGGAATTCCCAGCAGTTCAATTGCAGCCGTGCAGTGCAGGAGGTAAGCCCGCGAAGAGTTCAGCAATTGTACAAACAGTACAAAGTAAATGTGCGGAATTCGATCAGTCCAACTGCGTATCCGTTGCCTCAAGTCCTCCGAATATTGACCATTATGCCCGCATACTTACCCAAACCGATTACACTTGTAACCCAAAAACACAAAATAGAAAAGCTTAAATACCGATACACCATCTCCTCCTTCGGGTGATAAAAAAATGCATATATCTGATGGTGTTCTATCGGCGCCGGTATTGGCTGCGGGATGGGCAATAACCGTGGTATTTATAGCGATAGCGATTTGGTGGAGCAAAAAGAAAGGAATAGAAGTGGAGATAATACCAAAGTTATCGCTGATGGCAGCACTATTTTTTGTTGTCTGTCTTATCCATATACCAATAGGACCGACTTGCGTGCATTTTATACTCGCTGGCTTAATGGGGATAATACTCGGAATATTCACATTTCCTGCCATTTTTATTGGGCTCGTCCTCCAAGCTTTTCTTTTCCAGTTCGGAGGCATAACAACTATCGGGATAAACACCGTAGATGTGGGGATACCAGCATTGGTTGCTTATGTCATATTCAAAGGAGGATGTAAGTCAGGTATCTTATCATCGAGAAAAGTAGCATCGGCAGGAATATTTGGTGCACTCGCCGGTGGAGTTGCGGTACTTCTGGTTGCGGTTTGCACTGCGGTCGCTCTCATTGCTAGTGGTGAGCAATTTTTTGGCGTTGCTGTCGCACTTATAGTCGCACACATTCCCGTAATGATAATAGAAGCAGTAGTTACGGGTTCTGTCGTTGCTTTTCTGGTGAAGGTTAAACCAGAGCTGATAGGAAATTTAGGTGGTGAAGAGAAATGAAAAGAAAACGGGTTTTTGCTATTTTAGCAATGCTTTTAGTGCTCTCCTGCATAAGCATAAGTGACGTGAGTGCCCATCGTTTGTTAATAGACCGTGAAATAGGCGAAATAGGGATAAAAGCTTATTTCGAAGGTGGGAGCCCCTGTCGAGATGCAAACGTAAGAGTGTATGATATTGAAGGCAATTTGTATCTGGAAGGCGTAACAGACGACAAAGGGAAGTTTGGGTTTCCTCCGAAGATAGGCATGGAAGAATACACGGTGGCTGTTGATGCAGTTCACGCGCCTGGTCATAAAGCAGAAACGGTGATAAACTTGACTCGAGAGGGTGCGGGTGCCGGTGGAATGGGCACAGAAATGCCTTTATACACGAGAATTATCGCAGGATTTGGGTATCTAATCGGCTTAGCAGGAGCTGCAATGATGTATATGAGCTGGAGGCTGAAGAAGAAAAAAATATGAAGGGAGATAAAAAGACGGCAGTAGTAAGTAGATATTTTTTTAAAAAAAGAGGTGAAAAAAAGAATATGAACACGAAAAGAATGGTTGGAATTGTTGCAGTGGCAATAGCAATGCTGTTGGTTATAACGAGCGCTTCGCCAGTCATGGCGCAAGATGTATCAGCAGTGGTGGAAGAAATAGACAAAAATATGGACGAGCTTAAAGAAGCCGCCGAGGTCATACACGAGGAGACGAAAGTGATCATC
>CBDAFQ010000035.1:0-24127 GCA_965195275.1 uncultured ANME-1 euryarchaeote
GTTCAGACGTGTGCTCTTTCGATCTTGGTTCTAGTTTGGGTGTGGACCTTGTTTTTTTTGGCGGTAGCGGTAAGGAGCTAACAGAAGTGGGCTCTATATTAATAGCTGGAAATGCCGGTTCTCATCTTGGATTGAGTATGCTTTCTGGCGCCATATACGTTAAGGGTGAAGTTAAAGAACCGCTTGGCAATGTGGTGGAGGTAACGTCCGATCGGGGAGGTTATAAGAAATTTGTTTCTATAACGTGGCTCTTGCACCCCCCGGAAGAACGGCACGGCCTATGCGAGCCTAACGTGTTTAAGAATGGGGAACTGCTTCTTAGGGATAGGATATTGCGGGATACGCTCGCTGCACGATGTATGAAGGAGGCGAAGGTGCATGTAGAGGGCGATGTAGGTATAAGCGTTGGCATATTGATGCGGAAAGGTTTTGTATTAGTAGAAGGGGATGCAGGTATGAACGCTGCAGCATTGCTAAATGGCGGCGAAGTGGTTTTATTGGGCGATGCAGCAGAGTTCCTGGGTATAGAGCTGATGAAAGGGCGTGTATTTGTAAAAGGTGATTGTAAAGGTTTTGTGGGTGCTAAAATGACTGGCGGACGGATTATTTGCAGAAGGACAAAGCCAATTCCGCCGGTTATAGAACGGGAACTAGAAACGGAGGATTTGGCACTGCTCGCACGGTTCGGAATCTCGGGTATGCTTGCATTAACTTATGCGGGATATGGGGTGTGAAGGAAGGGAAAAGGAATTACGAATTAGGAATTATGAATTGGGAATTACCGATTTCAAGAAAATAAATTATTGACACAGATTAACGCAGATTGACACAGATGATGAAGACCAACAATGTCAAACTCAAATTTAGAAAGTCTGTGTAAATCCGTGTAAATCTGCGTCCTAAGATAGAAGTTATACTTTATATAGAATTAAAAATAACAAAAAGAAGTGAGAAGTTTCTCTCACTCACATACACCAACAATAACAAAACTGTTAAGGATAGTGCATAAGAATGAGAATTCGCATACTTGAAGAACTGGCAAAAAAAGGGGATACATTCTCTGTTGAGAATGTCTTAAGTACGACAAATATCCAAAAAGAGGTGTTATGGGTAATTCTTTCACGACTGGAGAAGAAGGGATGGATTGAACGCATAGAAAAAGGTAAATATATGATCATCCCGCTGGGTGCAGAAAAGGGGAAATATACGTTAAATGAATTCATTATTGGTTCTTTGCTGGTAAATCCTTATTCTGTTGCTTACTGGAGCGCACTCAATTTTTATGGCTTGACCGAGCAGTTTCCAAATACTGTATTCTTACAGACAACATCAAGAAAGAAGAAACAGGCAACTGAGGTCTTTGGTGTACGATACAGGATTGTTAGGATAAAAGAAGAGAAGTTTTTTGGAATGCGAAAGGAATGGATTGAAAACACGCAAATACACATCACAGATAAAGAAAAAACTTTATTGGATTGCCTTGATAAACCACAGTATTGCGGTGGTGTGGTAGAAGTTGCCAAGGCACTAAAATACGGTAGCGAACTGGATAAGAAAAAACTCGTGGAATATGCAAAAAAGCTTAATAATTCGGGTGTGATTAGAAGACTTGGCTATCTCTGCGATTTATTTGCCATAGATATTGCCCTCCCGGAAATCAAAACCCGGAATTACCTGTTACTTGACCCTACGATGTCTCACAAGGGACAAAAAAACGCAAAATGGAGTTTGATCATAAATCTGGATGAGAAACTAATGGGTGATTTAGAATGATACCTTCAAGAGAGATAAGAGAGAAAGCGAGGGCGTGTGGTGTTCCCGAAACAACGGTTGAAAGAGACTATGCTCAGAATTGGCTGTTAAAATATCTCCCAACAAAAAATATAATTCTAAAAGGTGGCACCGGGATAAGAAAAATCTATATTGCTAATTACAGATTCTCTGATGACCTGGACTTCACATTGCTGGAAGATTTAGAGAAAAAGGATTTAGAAGATCAAATCAGTAACGCAGTGAAAGGGGCTAAAGAAGAAAGCGGAATAAATTTTGATGTTAGTCTCAAGATTAATGAGAATGAAAACGGATACGTGGTTCTTATCCATTTTCGGGTTATGCGCAACGTTGGGAACCCACTAAAAATCAAACTGGATATTACAAACGCTAAAAAGGAAATAATAAAGCTCCCTGTAGAAAAGAGGCCCATTATTCATCCTTATTCTGATGATTACAAAGCGGAAATACCTGCTTATTCTCTGGAGGAGATTGTCGCTGAAAAGACACGTGCTTTATTTGAAAGAACGAGACCAAGGGACCTCTATGATGTGTGGTATCTATGGAATAGGACCAATAAAGAGAAGGCGGTAGAGCTACTGGAAGAGAAATGTCGATTTAAAGGTGTAAGCATCGATACGTCATCACTTATAGCGAGAAAAAGCGATTTTAATAATGCGTGGGAGAATTCACTCAGGCACCAATTGAAACAGCTCCCAGATTTCGATAAAACATTTGATGCTGTTTTAGGTGGAATAATTAAAGGAGTGGCAGAAGGAAATGATAGCAAATGAGATTCCGATTCCAGAACGTCGACAAAACGCTAAAACCGCCTCAAGAAATCATCTATAACCGCTACATCCTTTTCGTTTAACCCGTACAACGTGTAAACAAGCCCATTTATCGCGTCCTCGAGTTCTGCAACAGAAGGCGATTTTATCTGTGCTTTATCGCCCTCCAAGTTATTCAGAATCTCTTCTACAAGTGCATCGCTCTTTGGAATGAGTATCTGCTTCTTCTCGTCTTTCTTTGCTCTCGTTCCTTTTAGCGCAGTAACAACGTAATCTGCTTTTGCTACGGAATCAACAAAAACGGGCTTCTCTTTTTTGCCAAAAACGATGTTGTAGCCTCTACTTGTGGTGTCTTTTTCTATTACGGGCTCAAGCGCCTTGTGATTGGAATTGAAAGAGATGTTTATTGAAACAAATTCCTCGCCTCTGTTTCGGTATTTTTGAACGTATTCGTCCGGGAAGTTCTCTATTTGCTGCTCGAGTTTTATTTGTTCTAAGATTTGCTCGACCTTCTTCGTTATTTTGTCTGCAAGGACCTCCTCGGATTTTGTCTGTGGAAAGTGGATGGGGAGGTTCTCAACACCTTTAATATATTCGTAACTGCGTCCCTGTTTTATTGGAGCTATATGCTTAAAGTAAAATTCCAATCCTTTAGAATTCAGAATGGCGTTAAGATATATATGTCGATTTCGGTCTTCTGATACACCGAGTAAAAGTGTATATGACTTTCCCACGCAATAAAATTTTTTATAATCCAAAACAAAACAATTAGTAGGCGAAATTTCCGCATAAATTATTTTAGGATTATCATACCATTCTGGATTCCGCTGATTCCATAGTTCAAACCTTTCTTTTCCCGAGTCTTTGAAATATCGCTCCTTATTCCTAATTTCTAACGTAGAAATATTATCCTCCAAGTATTTCTTGACGTTTGGATAATCATCAATATTTACCGGCGAAGTTCTCCCATTTTTCAGTACGTACGGGTATATCACATATTTTCCGTCCCATTTTAGATTCCATTTGTCAATCTCTTCCTTTCCTTTGATTTTTGGTTTAATTATCTCATTTTCTAGCTTGTACTTCGATACCTCTTCCTCATCAACAATGAAGACTTCATCTTTATTCGTTTTAATCGGTGCTCTGTTTTTGTAAAATGTCTTTAAAGGTGGATTGTTTACTTTTATTTTATAGAACACTTGACGCTCTTTTTCAGGGATAAACACCCAATTTTCGCTACTTAGTTCTGATTGTTCTATTGCAAAAATATCAATTGATTCTGAAGTATATTCTTCCCTTTCTATATTTTCCCGTATTTCGGATATTACATTAGTGGTAGGATGGGGAGCCACTCTCACACATTTAATTTTGCTCTTTTTATCTTGCCCTAGTGTTAATGTGAGAATACATGGATAATTTGCTAGGTCCGGGAATACCCCACTTATTCCAAAATCAATGAATTCTCGAACAGATGTTTGTTGTGAAAGAAAACCTCTCAATTCTTTTCCATACCCTCTGTTAGTGAACATGCTGGAGATTATATATCCCAGGTTTCCATCATTATTTAACCACGTAACCCCCCTTTCGGTAAAAAGGACATATAAATCATATCTACCCGTAGCAGATCTATATACTTCTTCATATTGCCTCTTAGCTTCTTTTTCAAGTCTATGCACCCTCTCATACGGCGGATTCCCAACCACAAAATCGTACTTCACATAATTTTTCAGAATAGCAGCAAGCATCAAGTCCTCGACGGACTTTATCAGCTTACCGTCACCGAAAGTCTCTTTAAGTTCCTCGAACTTCAGCAAGAAGTGCTCAGCATAAGGCATAAAAAAGGATACCAATCCAGTCCAATCCGTATCTTCAAGATACAGCTTGAAATTCCGTTCCAGCTTCGCTCTATCAACTACATATTTCTCCTGCCATGCCGACTCTTTTACAGTGTCAAAAACCGCTTGAAGTGCAGCAAAATATTCCTGAACGTTTAACAAATCGGTTCTTGCAAACACGTCTTTATAATACGGCATTTTTATCTTCAGGTTCCCGCCTTCAACCGGCAAGCTCGTATCAACTAAGATATATCGAATACCATCCTCAAAAGTTTCGATCGTTACTTTCATCGCTTCCCCCTTCGTTTCGTCAACCAGAGAGTCCGTTCTGAAAATCGGCAGACGGTTCAAGACAAAATGCGGGTCTTCATCCATCGCTTTCTTATATGCCGGAATCAAGACGAGCATGAACTGCATCTGCGCCATGAAAGTAGCAAATGGGTGAATGTCAAAGCCAGCAATGCAAAATTCGTCACATAGCTCTTTTAAAATCGCCGGCCAGCCCTTTTCCTCTGCTATTTCTTCTGACGCTTTCAGGTATCGCCTTAACGCTTCTACCAAAAACGTTCCGGAGCCACATGCAGGGTCTAACAAACGCTTGCCAATAACACCTCGCCCTTCATAGCCAACAGCATCGAGTATGTACTCAACCACCTCTTTCGGCGTATAAAATTCTCCAAGTGCCTTTCTGGTCTCCTTATCGAAATAGTGCTGGTAGAGTGTTCCGAGCGGGTCACCAACAATCTCAGAAAAATCGAATTTGTAGAGCGTTAAGATGATCTCAGCAAGAGCTTCGCCAAAGCGAGCTTTTTGCTTCTCATACTGTGGACTGTAAAGAGCAGCACCGGGTTTCAATTCACTATAACTGTCTTCCCACCAGTAGAATATATCGCCCTCGAAAACGGATTTCACAAGCTTCTGCTTCATGCTCTCGATTAGATTCTTCGTGGTTATTGCCCATGCTAAGAGCGTAATGTCGCCCCTGTAAGAAGTCCTCTCAATTTCAGTTTTAATGAATTTTGAAAACTCAATGTATGGCAATTTGTAATCCTCGCATGCTTTCGCCAGAATCAACCGAGTGAACAAAGAATAGGCACTTTCCAAGCAGAACATAAATTTTAACAGATTCTCTTCGGTCGTTTCAAGCCCGATATGAGCCATTATCCTCCGCCAGTTTTCAGGCACTTTATCTGGCTTCTTTGCGTACGAAATTTTCCAGAAGTTGTATGCACTTTTAAGGAACATAGACCGTTCCAATTCAAAATCAAAAAGACCAATAGTTTTTTGAACCAAGTTCACAAAGATGGAATCCCCTTTTAATTCGAAACTGTCAAAGAAATACTGCTGTGAAATATCCGTGGATAAATTTACCCTTTCCTTTGGGTCATCAAACCGCTTGAAATAGCTGAGCACTTCGTTAATCCTCGTTCGTTCTATTTTAGGCTTTTTTAGCCAGTCATAAATTTCTTCGCACTGGGATAAGGTAACCTCGCTAAGGTTTAATCTTATCTTTAGCTCACTGTTAGAGTTCACCCGTCCATATATCACAAATTCCTGGCCATCAGTAAGCACCCCATATCTCGCTTTTAACGGTTTTACGTATCGCTCCCAGAGTTGCACAAAATCTTGTTCTAAATCTAACGCTTTCTTGAATTCCACCACGGAATTAACGTTTTTGTAGTCATCAAATGCAAGCAGGTCGCTTCTTTTTCCTTTTATACCTTTTTCAAATCGTATGTCTTCTAACTCACCCTTGTAACCGAGCTCTTTGAGAATACCGCTATTAACAAATTCAACTCGTAAATCCTCTTCAGAAATATCCTTAGCGCTTTTTATTATCCCGTAAAGCTTTTTAAAGATCGCCCGAATTTTATTGGCATCTCCCATGTTATACTTTTCTAATATCCTTCACAAGGAAATTTCCTCCACTTAGTTTTACGCCTGCGACTTCGATATTCCTACCGACTAGAGCTTCTCTTATTCTCTCTAACGTCACCGCTTCGCCCAGCTTCTTCGCCTCTTCCAGTGTGATACCCACACTTTTCTCGGTTGCATCCTTCTTGAAGATCAATGTGCATCGCACTTTTCCAGCATCAAATCGCGCTTTGATTCTCAAATCCCAGATTCCTTCTACATCGCTGTGAACCATGCAAAAGTCATCGATTATCCACCTGTTGCACTTAGGACAACGCTGAATAAGACCACTACCATCGTAAATCTGCGTTATTTTACCGCATAGCGTGAATTTATTCGTTTCCGCAGCTTCTTTTGATGGTGTTTTTTCAATAATCGCTTCTATTTGTTTGCCCTCAATGACAATCGTGTCCGGGAACTTATCGGTGAATGAGTCTAAGACCTCAATGACTTTTTCCTCGCCAAGAGATTCGAGAATGTTTAAAGCTGCGGGCTCTATTTGGTACCCATATCCGAGAACCTTCTTCAATATGCCTTCTGAAGAGAATGAATAATCCATTTTCATCTGATGCTATGTTCAATAACTTCTTCACCCATAAATATTTTTAAGCTTTCGTGTTGATGCAAGTAGTGCCGAATAACAGTAAAAGGAAAAGCACGCCGGATTGAACATGCAGTTTCATAAAGATATTATCAAAGCTTTGCGTATGAAATCGTCCAGAAGTTGTATGTACTTTTAAGGAACATAGACCGTTTCAATTCAAAATCAAAAACATCAGATAGCAGAAGAGATAAAGCTAATCGAAAGTGCCCAATCAACAGTATGAAGTTACGTTAGCTCTCTTATACCACATTCTATAGAATACCTAAAATGTCACCTATGGGAAATTGAAAGACGGTTAGGGGAAAAATGGTGCGGTTAAATAATACTTTAATTTATATAATGGCGAAAGTCAAGTTCTCGTATAGCTTAAATACTCTATCCCTCGTTCAAGAAAATTAATTATTAACGCAGATTAACACAGAAAAAATTAAATCCGTGTAAATCCGCGTCTAAATAGTCTTAAACTCTGCGCCCTCTGCGATCTCCGCGTTGATAAATCCCTGGGTTTTTTAGACAGTGCCATTAAAATATTATATAATAAATACTTTCTTTTCCTTAACCCTTCTTCTGTAAAGTAAAGGCTAAAAAGTAGGAACCCAAAGACATGAGCGAAGAAATGATACTGCATCCGAGACCGAGCGCGATAGTAGCTGCGCTTTATACGCTCCGTGATTTAGATGTGGACGTTGCGATTCTGCATGGCCCACCAGGCTGCAGTTTCAAGCACAGCCGGCTGCTTGAAGAAGACGGTATGCATGTTTTAACATCTGCAATGAACGAGAGTAATTTCGTGTTCGGAGGACAGGAAGCGCTCGTGAGAGTACTGAAAAAGGCAGAAGCGATGTTCCAGCCGGAATTAATGGGCGTAGTGGGCACCTGTGCGAGCATGATAATCGGTGAAGACCTGTCTCAGACGATAGTGGACAGCGGCGTAGGCTGCAAGGTGATTGCTGTAGACGTGCATGCGGGCTACCGTGACAACACCGTAGGCGTTATCTTAACTCTGGAATCCGCTTATAAAGCAGGTATAATCAGTAGGGGTGAGTTCGAACGTCAGAAGAGAATGCTTGAAGCGGCAACATTATTAGAGAAGGAAGTAGGAGCAGCAAGCAAAAGCTTTATCCCACCATCTAAAGGCGATTCTAAAATAGACGTTGCCCGTAGGCTGCTTGAGCTCATAGACGCGGGAAAAAGGGGTGTGTGCGTTTTAAATGCGAAGAAGGAGACGGCATTCATGTTCGCGGACATTTTAAGAGCTGTTAATAATGTCGCTGCGGCTTCGCAAATCGTTAATATCGCGAACATTGATATAAATGTAGGCGTGAGAAAGATCCGAGGCTATTCAGCGATAATTCGTGACGAGTTAGCTGCGGACGGTATCAAGATAGACCATCAAATCGGCGGGTTGGATGAATATGGGGTTGCAGGCGATAAAGCTGCTGCTATTATCAAAGAGCTCTATTCAGATTATGATTTCGCAGTTCTGTTAGGCATTCCGCATGGCGTGCCATTAGATAAGTATAACATAAAAATGGAGATATTCTCGGTTACTAACGGTCCAAGGACAATCGAGCCGTTAAAATGGCTTGGTCATGACTATGCAGTGCTTGAAATAGACCTCCATCCTAAGACGATGGGTGCTACTGGCATCATCCCTTCGGAATTCGGTGATACTATATTGAAGCTGAAAGAGTAATTGCTCAAAATCTTTGCGAATGCCCGATTAACCGCAGAGTTCACAGAGAGCGCAGAGGATATGGTGTGGAGATATGTATGTCCTTTTCTCATTTTTGGGTAAGGGAACTCCCAGTAAATAGTTTACCCATTTTGATAATTATCATAGCCTCAAATCTGCGTTAATCTGCGTTAATTTGTGTCTTAAAAATCCTTGGAAAGTGTTAGTACCGTTCTGGTAATTTATTATTTGCGCCTTCCCTTACGCTAATACATGCACACCAACGATCATCGGATACGCGCCATATTCCAGTCGGTTACTGCCGTAATCTGTATACGTGAGCCCGATAGCAAGATAAGTGTCATTCTTCCTCAAGTATCTGAGCATTCGCCACCCATAAGTCCAGCGATGCGTCCTCTTTAATTCGTTCCAGGAATTGTAAAAGTCACTGCATCTGCATGACCATCTTCGGTATACCCTGCCGGAAGCGTCTTTGAAGTTGAAACGGATGTATAGCTCATGGCTCTTCTGGCCCTTCTTCTTCTTTCGCTCTTCATAAACTTGCAATATGCGTGGCTTTATCAATCCCAAACTCCTGCCTCTTTTAAATACTGCATCTACGGACTCGTCAGCATAACGATCCAAGAATTCACGCCTCTTTTCTGCGTTCAATTCACGCGCCACGCCGTCACAAAAGACAAAATAACGATCCTCTTTTCGTGGACGTCTACCTCTCCACGTATCAACATATACTTTCGAGATGCCGAGTGTTTTGATTTTTTCGCTTCCAGAACTGAAAACGTCAGATTCATAAACGCCTTGTGGTCTTATCCATTCGCCGTTTTCGTCTATGCCCGCGATGCAGACTTGCCCCATCTCTGGTCTCGTAACTGCGAGTACGGTAAGGTTCGATGATTTAGCATGACTTAACGCATGGATGTCCGTAGCGAGTTTAGCAATTCGCGCGTTTTTACCTGCATTTGCCCTCTTCTCGCCCCTAGCTTCAGAAGCGTTCTCTATTCTTAACACATCGCCTGCTTTTAGCTCGCCACGACGCACAAGTTCGGCTTTGTCATCCCATAATGATACCCGCGTGTAATCGTATTCATCTGCTATTATGAGATCAACGACTTCTTTAGCTTCATCAGCAGAGCTAAAAGCTAGTATTCGAAGCACTTTTCCGGTTATAGTCGCCATTATTGAAGCACCTGCATTTGCAGTGATGGTGATATATTATTTAAGTTTAAGTCGGAAAATAATAAAATATCATCCCTAATTTTATACTAAATTTATAGGTAGAAGTTGTACTTTATTTATATACCCTAAAAAAATGTCGACGCCCGCAAAGCATAAAAAAGGTGCGAAGAAGCAATACAAATGTGCTATAATTACTATAAGCACTTCCAAATACTGGAAGAAGGAAGAAGGAGAAACGGACGTCGCGGACTTATCAGGCGAAATAGCAAAAGAGCTTGTGACCAGAAACGGTCATGAGGTCGTTTATTATACTATTGTGCCGGATGAGGAAGACAAAATACACGAAGGCGTAACAAAAGCTTTGAATTCCGATGCCGAATTCATCATCACCTCCGGCGGTACGGGATTGACAAAGAACGATATTACAATAGAAGTTGTATCAAAGCTCCTTACGAAAGAGATTTCGGGCTTTGGCGAGCTCTTCCGGTTGATAAGTTATGATGAAGTTGGTACCGCCGCGGTATTGAGCCGTGCAATTGCCGGTGTGATAGCCCAGAAGGTGATCTTCTGCCTGCCCGGCTCGCCCAATGCTGTTAGATTAGCATTAACTTCGATAATCATGCCGGAGATCGCGCATATAATGAAGCATGTGCAGGAATGACAAGACAGACGACGGACGATCTAAATAAAGAAAAGAAGACTTCATAGCTTTGGTAATGCTTTCACTTCTGAAGAAAGGTTTGATATAAGAACCACCCGACTTATCTCCGATTCATCTACAATCTTATAGTTACAGCCTGAGGCAGTCAAGTGCTCTGCAATTTCACTTGCAAATTCTTTTACTTCTGTATGTGTGGGCATAACGGCCCTACTCAATCGCTTTCTTGAATACCCGATGTGCATGTATGCCTTCACCTCGACGAAATCGGGATTTGCTATTTCTAACAATTCCGCATAGCCTCCAGGATCTACCATATTCGTCCCTGCCATAGCGGTTATTCTTATCACCGTTCTCTCTTTCATCAGTTTCATCACTTCCAGCGATTCCTGTATCTGAGCCCAATAGTCTGCATGTGCTACCCTTTTGTAAATTGCTTCATCGGGTGCATTCAGAGATATATACAATTGGGATGGGTGTATCTCGCGCAGCACAGCGGGCTTCGTGCCGTTTGTCACCACAAAAGTGGTCATCCCGTGCGAATGGAATTCCTGTATAAGCTCCTGTAAATGTGGATACAATGTAGGCTCGCCAATGAGCGAGATGGCAGCATGTTTAGGGTCTTCTGCCTCTGCAAATGCGGACTTGCTGGTCTTAGACGAGCCTTTGAATCCTGAAATGAGCCGCCGTTGCTCTTTCAGACAGCCTTCGACTATCTCTAAAGGTGTATCCCATGCAACAGCCTCATTCTCCATGTTAAACGCCTCAAGAGGGCGCCAGCAATGGATACATCTCTGGTTGCAGAAGATAGAAGGCGTCATCTGGACACATCTATGCGCATTAATACCGTAAAATTTGCCCTTATAGCAGTTTCCCTCCGCTCTAATGGATCGTCTTAACCATAAACATGTTTTCACCGCACTATGCTTGTGTGGCGCTACAAAATGGTATCCCTGTTTTTCCAATGTCGCCTCATAGGAATTCGATATAGCCTTCGGTTCCATTCACAAGCACCTCCATGTCATCCTTTATCTGCTCAGCTTCGATCACGTCAATTTCAAGCGAGTCAACCACGGGTATCTCTGCTATGATCGCACCAGCAGCCACTATTGTATCGGAACGGCGATTAATCATGGCACACGGGCTCTTGCCGTGCTTTTTTAGCTGGTATATGACATAAGAGCCAACAGTTGAGCCCGTACCGCCGGGGAATATCAAAATGCGGTTCGTTATGTTCTTACCATAGATGTCTAGTGACTTATCTACGATGATGCCCGTGAGAGGGTCCACAGCACCGAGGAAGGAGATCTTTTGCTTTGATAATAATACTTTCCCTGTGGCTATACCCTTTGAAATACTCCTGCCTTTTATCTTCATTATTCTCTTATATGGACAAAAGAAGTAATAAATATTGTAGGTGATAGATATGGAGGAAAGAGCGAGAGGGGTAACTGAGAAGGAGCAAGAGATGCAGGCGGAGGCGCAATCTTTGCTTTTACAATTGCGACAGTATCAGGCGCAAGCAGAGACAATAACACAGGAATTGTCCTTTGTTGGGCAGGCATTAGCTGAGCATGATAAGGCGATAGAGACGATAAAACAGTTGAAGAATCTGAAAGTGGAGGACGAGCTTATGGTACCTATAGGTGCGAACTCGTTGATCTATGTCTCAGTCAGCAATATAGATACGATTTTAATCCCAATCGGTGGTGGAATAAGTGCCGAAAAAGACCCGGATTCTTCGATTGTCTTTCTCACAGAAAAGAAGACCGAATTAGAGGGTACACAGCGTGAGATGGCGGGTGCACTGCAAAAAATGGAGCAAGAAGCGCAGAAATTACAGGCAAGATTGCAAGAACTCACTTCTGTACCGGGCGGGCAAGGTTAGACTTGAGAGAGAATAAGACGGGAGAGGGGAGAAGGGCGAAAGTAAAAGCGAGCAAAAATGTTTGACGGGCTGAGGAAGAAGATTGGCGAATTTCGCGAAAACGTAGTGGAGCGGATAAAGGCTAAGGATGAGAGCGAAGAGCAAGAGGAAGAAAAGGTAGAGGGAGCAAAAGAGGAAGTAACAAAGGGTATTGGGACAAAGCTAAAAGAGAAAGGTAAGGCGATATTAGATCGCGAGACTATTTTGGATGAGAAGGATTTGGAAAAGCCGCTGGAAGGGCTGGAGCTGGCTTTATTGGAGAGCGATGTTGCGTTCTCTGTAGCCGAGGAGATAAAAGTCAGTGTGAAACGCGAATTAGTAGGTAAGAGACGGAAATGGGGTGCAAATACAGAGAGATTAGTGGAAGAAGCGGTAAGGAATGCGCTTTTAAATGTCTTTTCCGCTGATTCTGAACTCGATTTTGATGCGTTTGTAGATAATGGCACTAAACCCATAATTATCGTTTTTGTGGGTGTGAATGGCACGGGTAAGACCACGAGTATAGCGAAAGTGGCGAAGAAATTACTTGGTACCGGTCATTCAGTGGTGATTGCGGCTGCCGATACATACAGGGCTGGGGCAGCAGAACAGATAGAGATACATGCATCGAATCTGGGGCTAAAAGTGATTAAGCATCAATATGGTTCAGACCCCGCAGCAGTTGTATATGACGCGAATAAATATGCAAGCGCAAATGGGATAGATGTGGTTCTGGCAGATACCGCAGGAAGGATGCACACATCCATAAATCTTATGGAGCAGTTAAAGAAGATCTGCCGCGTGACCAAGCCGGACCTGGTGCTATTTGTGGATGAAGCGGTTGCAGGTAACGATGCAGTAGAAAGGGCGAAGAAGTTTAACGAAGATATAGGCATAGATGCTGCGATTTTGACAAAGGTGGATGTGGATGCGAAAGGCGGAACGGCTATTTCCATTGCTCATTCTACTTCCAAACCCATTCTGTTCCTGGGTAAAGGTCAAGATTATGATGATTTAGTGGATTTTGATGCACTATGGCTCGTAGATAGGTTATTAGGTGAAAACGGAGGAGAGAGAAGAAATGCTTCTTGAAGAATATAAAAACACTATTTTGAGTTTGGTGAAGGGAAACGAGGATGTGAAGACACTGATAGGGCTATTTCATCTTATGGATGGATGTACAACAGAAGAAGCGCTTGTGAAGAACTTCAATGCACTAACTGGGAAAGACTGCAAGGATCTGTTAAAATTGCTTAGAATGAAACAGATACTGAAAATAGGGGCACATGATGCATATCTTTGCTTGTCAGGCTATGAAGATATCTTCAATGTTTTAGCCGCGGAATATTCACCACAGCCCGGCGATTTATTGGCTTATTTTGAAAAAGCGGTGAAAGAAGAGGATAAAGCGACACTAAAAGCGTTAAGCTTACTTTTGAATCTGGGAAGGCACGGCCTTCTCGGGTCCACGCAATATGAAATTATAAAAACCGATATTTCTGAGATATTCACTCCTGCTGTCTTTCAGTCCGTAGAGGAGCGATTGATCAGAGATAGAATCTGCGTATATGGCGAAAAGTATGAAACGGAATTCCTCGATTTGTATCAGAGTGACGCGAAAAAAAGCGAATTAAAAGAGCGGATGTGGGCGTGGAAAGCGAAAGAACTCGCAGAGCTGCCCGTGAAACAACAGCTTGAAAAGGATATAGGAGAACTTGTAAGAGGTGCAAGGGAGAGACTGAAAAAGCGACGATTTGCTGATACTCTTGGTATACCCGAAAGCGAAACAGTAGAGGAGACGTCAGGATATTTCAGCGGGTTCGAGATGGATGACACATTTCTATTTCTTACAAGTGACCTGCTTTTAGAGCACGACACACTGCATATAGTAATTGTTGATAGCTTATCGCGATTTGAGGCGCGGGAATGGAAGCACTTTCCGGTGGTTTTTGTAACTGATGCAATGCCGAGATGGCTAGGGAAAACGGGTGCTGTCTTTAAAGCTGCCTATCCCGTGTTATCGGATCGAAAGATAGCAATAGTAGTGCCGAATAAGGGCGCATACTCAAATTTCAAACAGAGACTACTTTATCTGCTCCTGGATCGGTTAGAGGTAGAAGAGTTGTCGGAATTACAGGGGTAGGTGATACAATGAATGGCAGGCAAAGATTGCAAAATTTTAAATGCAAATTGCAAAAGTCAAAATTTGCATTTTGCAATTACGACTGAAATAAACATCACGAGATAGGTGCACCCTCAATGACTTTTAACTGCTCATGCACCCTTTTCCTCGCTTCTTCCAACGAAAACGAGAAATCCGCCACAATATTACCATTAAGAATCATCGGTTCTAGTAGCGGCACCTTATCTTTCGGTGGGGCCTCTTTTGCCAATCTTATCACGCCATTAGCCGCTCTAATCGTACCGGTACCTCTATAAACCTGTTTCTTCCCGCCTCGCTTACCTCTCTTTGCACATGGCTCGCCGTCCCGTTCTATTATATCCAGTGCGAGATCTATGCTCTTAGCATTTGAAACGCAAGTACAAACGCCAAACCCGGCTACGACATCTCTCAACTCGACCACGGCCTCTTCATCTATGCCACCACTCACGAATATCCCTACGTTCTCATACCCCCTAACGTCAAGCTCCCACCTTACTTCCTCTATGATCTGTCTGAAATCGCCCTTCCTCGAATTGGGCGTATCTAAACGGACAGCATGTAAAGACTCGCCAAGTGCTTCTGCCGCCAATATTGATTCCGTCTTCTCGTCATAATACGTGTCGCACAAGCATATTCGTGGCACTTTCTTCGCAATGACTTCGTCAAATGCCACCCATGCCTCTTCCTGGTCGCCGAAACAGATAATTAGCGAATGCGGCATTGTCCCTGCTGCTTCTACTCCTATCCGGTCAGCACCAGCAACGTTGCTCACACCATCCATACCACCGAGATATGCACATCGCTCTATAATGGCCGCTAATGCCGGATGCTGCCGTCTCGTACCGAATGAAATGACCTGCACATCTCCAGCAAGGAGCTTTATCCGTGCCGCCTTCGTTGCTATCCCGGATTCATGACATAGGAACCCAAGTAACGGCGTTTCGTATCTCGCAAACTCCAAATAGCGGCCTTCAATACGCAAAACCGGCTCATAAGGATAGAAAATCGTGCCCTCTGGCATCGCATGCACATTTACATCCTTTCCCGCAAGTAGATGTGCCACTTCCTCCAGACCGGCCAGCACAGTCCATCCGCCACCGGTAATAATAACCTCTGCCACCACCCTAGGGTTCACGCCTTTCTGTCTCAAAACCTCCTCAGTCCTGAGGAAGTATATGTCTGTGGTTCTCCCTTCCTGAATCTCCTCGTCAGGAATAATCCCAAACTTCATTTCATTATGCGTCATCTTAATTACCTTATACTGCATTTGAAATTCGATACCTATCTTATAACGGCGTATGTATTTGCACGCCTTTAACACTCTTTAGCTTCCCTATCTCTTCTATTAATTCACCTGGTATATTTTTATCGGTAATAATCGTGAGTTTCGGATCGTCAGTTAAATACGGGTCGTCACTAACCGCCTGTCTTATGCTAAAGCCTCGTTTCGCTATCACCATAGCGACATCGCTAAGTATCCCACATTCTCGCGCATCCATAGGATGGATTATAACCACGCTGAGCCCTAACAAAGGTGCGACATCAACAAGAAACGCAATAGAGCGAATATTCTCGAATACATTCTTCAACACGGGCTCCTTCTGTATCCGTTTCACCGTCATATCTACTACACGCCTATCCACACCTATCTCACTTGCTATCTGTGTATGTGGTATATCAATCCCGCCCGAGGCAACTTTACCTTCAGGAGTTACCTGAAAACCTCTTGCCAATAATAGTTCGATAACTTTCTTTTGCGATGGTAAACCCTCGAACATCGCCATTATTTCTTGCCACATTTTCCATCTTACCGATATCCTCGCTTCACTATTGATTCTCTCACATCTTCGATCTTCCTCGTTGCAGTGTCTACTTTCTCTCGCACTTCCTCTTCCACCGATTGCATACTCACCCGTAAAGACCGCTCCTTTTCGCTTATCTCCTCTTCTATCTTCTTTAATTTCTCATCTACACTTAAGAACAAGAGCGCAACCATTGCTGCTAGTATCACAGCAGAAGTTACAATCACTGGGTCATTCCCATACCGGCTTAGCCATTTGTACGTCAGCACGAAAGTGCAGAAGACCATCACAACCGAGAATATAACATTTCTTACTTCCATATCCCCTTTTTTCTTACCCCCTTTATTTCTATCTCAAACTCATATCCTCAATAGTTTAACACCCTTATCTATTTAAATATAAAACTTTCAGATTTTTATCACGAATAAATGAGAGAGAGATAAAGAGTGGCAGGGTGGTTCTGTTCCCAGTAATGCTCAATCTAACTAAACCTTCCCTTCAAGCCAGCCTATCTTCACAGTCCCTTTTTCATTAAATTCCGGGACATAGGGTTTTATATCTATCAAAGGGGAGCCATCAATTGCATCGATTCCTTTAATCCTCAGAATGTGCCCTCTTCTTTCTATTAACTCAACAACAGAGATACCAATTGGATTTGGTCTTCTTGGCGACCTCGTGGTAAATAAGCCATGTGGTTTAGCATCCCAGGGCGTTCTTACAAGAAGTGAGTACCCCGTTGCTTTATGCAGCCAGTATAGAATAAGGATATGCGAAAAACCTTCTACATCCTTTAAGCCACCCACGTAGTCGTCATAGACTTCTATTTCGGCAATCTGTTCCGATTTGCACGTTTGGTGGGGGCACTCACTCAGAGTCTTATACGGCGTGTGGATTACCCCAATCTGCGTTAGTTCCATCTTCAGGATCATATTTATATTAATTTTATGCTCTAAAGCCTTTTTAAAAAAAAAGTATGAACTATACAATACATATCGGTAGAACGAAATGAAATGAACATCCCCAAAAGATACGAGGTAAAAGAAGCAGAAAGGCGATGGCAGGTATTCTGGGAAACAGAAGGCGTTTACAAGTTTGATCCTGGAAGTAATGATCCTATTTATTCCTTAGATACGCCACCACCAACGGTTTCTGGTAATATGCATATCGGACATGCAATGGCATACATCCAGGCGGACACAATAATGCGCTTTCAGCGTATGCAGGGCAAAAACATATTCTATCCCTTCGGGTTTGACAATAATGGGCTTGCCACTGAGCTTTATGTTGAGAAGAAGACAGGGAAGATGGCAGAGGCGATGTCGAGGCAGGAATTTATTGAACTCTGTCTGAAGGAGAGCGAAATAGCGGCGCAGAGGATGCTCGAGGATTGGAAAAGTTTGGGTATAAGCCCAGATTGGGATATTACATATCGTACGATTAACAAATGGTGCAGAAAGACCTCACAAAGGAGTTTTATCCTACTTCACAATAATGGACGGGCATATAGGAAACATGAACCTACCGTTTGGTGTTCAAAATGCGGCACGGCCATCGCTCAGGTAGAGACAGAAGATAAAACCCTACCTTCATCGTTTTATGACATAACATTCAAGATAGAAGGCGCGGATTTGCTGATTTCTACTACAAGACCCGAGCTTTTACCCGCTTGCGTGGCTGTTTTCTATCATCCCGATGATGAAAGATATAAGAGCTACCGCGGTAAAAATGCGGAAGTGCCGCTATTTGGGCTTGAAGTCCCGATTATGGAAGATGAAGCGGTGGATCCGGAGAGCGGGACAGGAATCGTGATGTGCTGCACTGCGGGAGACAGCACAGATGTAGAATGGTGGAAGACGCACAATTTACCCTGGATTTCTGTTATTGATGAACACGGAAGAATGAAAGAAGAGGCTGGGAAATACGCGGGTATGCGCATAAAGAAAGCGAGAACTGCAATAGTCGCTGATTTAGATGAACAAGGGCTGTTAAAGGGTAAAAAGGAGATTACTCATACTGTGAATGTGCATGAGCGATGTGGCACTGCAGTAGAATATATCATGACCAAACAGTGGTTCATAAAATATCTAGACTTGAAGGATCGGTTTCTCGATGCGAGTGCGGAGCTCAACTGGTATCCGCCGTATATGAAGGCGCGATATGATAATTGGGTAATGGGCTTAAAATGGGACTGGTGCATATCAAGACAAAGGTACTATGGTATCCCTTTCCCTGTTTGGTACTGTGAAGAATGCGATTTTGAAGTGATTGCGGACGACAAGGATTTGCCGGTGGACCCAACAGCAGATGCACCACCGATAGCGAAATGCCCAAAATGCGGCTGTGACCGATTCAAACCGGAAAAGGATGTGCTAGATACATGGGCCACATCATCACTAACGCCCCAAATTGCAACTAAATGGAAAGAGGACGATGCGTTTTTCAATAAAATCTATCCGATGTCGTTGAGGAGCAATGGCCATGATATTATCACTTTCTGGCTCTTCAATACAGTCGTGAAGGGGCTGCTGCATGAGAACCAGATCCCATGGAAGGATGTTATAATCAACGGTTTCGTCCTCGACCCGAAGAAGGCGAAGATGAGCAAGAGTAAAGGTAACGTGATACAGCCGCAGGGCGTTATTGAACGGTATTCGGCCGATGCGTTACGGTTCTGGGCTTGCTCAGCCAAGCTTGGTGAAGATTTACCGTATGAAGAGAAAGAGATACGGCGAGGCGTGAAAATCGTGAACAAATTATGGAATGCATCCAAATTTGCGTTACTGCATTTGGACGGCTATGATTTGAACAACGAGTGTGAGTTAGAGCTCATGGATAAATGGCTGCTTTCCAAATTGAATAGGCTGATCGGAGATTGTACGGCTAGTTTCAATGAATACGAATTCTCAACGGTCAAGAAAGACATGGAGAATTTCTTCTGGCATACTTTCTGCGATTCCTATTTAGAGATCGTGAAAGACAGATTGTATAATCCCGAGCGTGGGGAAGAAGCGAAGCGGAGTGCGCAATATACGCTCTATGTCTCATTACTGGCGATGCTTAAAATGATGGCACCCATACAGCCCCACATCACAGAAGAGATATACCACGCTTATTTCGCGGATAAGGAGAACTGTAAGAGCATACATATATCAAAATGGCCTGAAGTGGATGAGGCTATGATTGACACTGAAGTAGAGGAGATAGGCGATAAGACAATGGATGTGATTTCGGCAGTGAGGAAATATAAAACACTTAACAAGAAGGCGTTGAATGCGCAGGTAAGTCGAATATTATTAAAATGCGATGAAGAGACAAAAGAGCAGTTAAAAGGGACATATACTGATTTGAAAGCGACATTACATGTGGCGAAGATAGAATCAGGCGATGCTGGAGTGGATATTATAACCGAGAAATATGGTTTGAAACTGGAGATTGAATTTTAGTTTCTAGAAAATTAATATAACAGCAAAAACAAATGGTGAAATATGGGAAAAGTAAAAACCGCGAAGAAAGCAAAGAAAGAAGGAAGGGGTAGTGGTGGTGGCGGTGGAGGAAGTGGAGAAGAGCGCGGGCTTATGTCCTCTGCCGGCTTAATGCGATATTATGACGTAGAAGAATCGGCAGTCAAAATGTCGCCGAAGACGATATTGATCGCAGGCATAGTTATTGGTGCAATGGTATTAGGTCTGGAGATATATTTCGGTGTCTGGCCACTTTGATGTATAGGGTGACTATGACTCAATCGGGTATGATATGATAGACATAAGTGAAAAAGGCGATGTCGTGAGAGAGGCAGTAGTTTCTGGTAGGATACAAATTAAGAGTAGCACGATAGAGAAGATAAAAAGTGGTACTGTGAAGAAGGGGAATGTGCTTGGGTGTGCGGAAACAGCAGCGATATTAGCAGTGAAAAAAACGCCTGCTGTGATCCCTATGTGCCATCCTATAAGTATAGATTCCGTAAAGGTTGATTTTTCTATAGGCGAACGCGATATAAAAGCAGTGGTATCAGTGAAATCAGTTGGAAAAACTGGTGTTGAGATGGATGCACTGCATGGTGTGAGTGTGGCTTTGCTAACGTTATGGGACATGGTGAAACCGGAAGAGAAGGACGAAACCGGTAATTACCCGTATACAAAGATCGAAGAGATAAAGGTGGAGAAGAAAGAGAAGCGAGCTTTGCGGAGTTAGCAAAAGATGAAAATGGATATCTTTTCAAGTATCATTACACGACAACATATCTAGAAAATGCCTTTGAATCTGGTCATTTACAACCCGGACAAGAGTATCAAGGTGAAATCTCATTCGAAATACCGAAATCATCAGAAAATATAGAGATGTGGTATTCTCCTTATGCCGGTCCGTATATCTACGTTGAGTTATAGTTGAAAGCAGAGAAAAAGCGATACTATCCGTATAATAAAAAGTACAAAGTGGTTGCATATGATCCTAGAGGACATGGCAGGTCTGAGAAACCGGAAGGCGACTATTCGATCCAGGCCTTATCGTAAAAGTGCAAACACTCATTTTCGTTGGTGAAAAGGATGAATCAACAATTATAAATCAGAAGATTTAAACGAAATTATGGGTTCGTTTATTAGGTTGACCTAGATATGGATACAAATTTAAATATGGCGTTTCTACTACTACCTAATATGTGGTGTAATTTGCGAGAAAGTCTATATGGTATATACTAATACCACCAAATAAAAATGGAAGATTACTGTTAAGAGGGATATGAAAGAATGGATAAAAAAGGTAGGTTATTGGTTATATGCGCTACGATTTTGGTTCTATGTTTTGTAGCGGCTGCATCGGCAACGAACTGGTCTGTGGATGGCTGCGGTGAAGCGTATTTCACAGGGATACAAGAAGCGATAAATAATGCTGCTATGGGTGATACGATTATAGTACATTCCGGTGTTTACTGCGAGAATGTGTATGTTAATAAATCGGTTACACTAAAAGGGATTGATTATCCAGTTGTGGATGCAAACGGCAGTGATAGTGCGATTACTCTAAATGCAGATGGGATTACGCTTGGAGGATTTAATGTAACAAACTCGGGAAGTTTGTGGGATGGTGCTGGTATAAATGTAATTTCCAGCAACAATACAATAACAGGTAACAATGTTTGCAACAACAGTGACGGCATCAGCGTCGTCTCTTCCAGCAACAACTCCATTACCGGCAACAACCTCTACAACAACGAATACAGTATCAGCCTATCCGATTCCAACAATAACACAATAACCGGTAACAATGTCTGCAACAACGAATATGGCGGCATCTACCTCGCCGATTCCAGCAACAACAACTCCATTACAGGCAATACATTTGTAAATAATGGGCTTCGTGTTTTTAATTCCTATCAAAACATTGTGGAAGGCAATATAGTAAATGGTAAGCCTCTTGTTTATCTAGAAGATGCTTCGGATTATACGGTTAAAGATGCAGGACAGGTAATACTTGTCAATTGCACTAATATCACAGTGGAAAATGTGGATTTATCTAATACGGACGTTGGTATAGAGTTATGTAAGACAGAAAACAGTAGAATATCAAACAACATTGTCCGCAACAACAACTGTGGCAGTATCAGCCTCTCGGATTCCAGCAACAACTCCATAACAGGCAACAATGTCAGCAACAACAACGGGGACGGCATAAGCATCTCAGATTCCAGTAACAACACCATAACAGACAACAATACCAGTAGCAACAGTAATGTCGGCATCTACCTTTCCGGCGACTCTTCCAACAACGCCATTACAGACAACATTGTCCGCAACAACAGCAATGTCGGCATCTGGCTCTCCTCCTTCGTGCTCTTCCCTGTTAACAACACAATAACAGGCAACATTGTCCGCAATAACTATGGCGGCATTTACCTCTCCCGTTCCTGCAACAACAGCATAACAGACAACAATGTCGGCGACAACAACGATGACGGCATCAGCATCTCCCGTTCCGGCAACAACACCATCACAGGCAATACATTCGTAAATGATGGGCTTAGTGTTGATGATTCCTATCAAAATACCGTGGAAGAGAATAAGGTAAATGGTAAGCCTCTTGTTTATCTGGAAGATGCTTCCGATTATACTGTTGAAGATGCAGGACAGGTAATACTTGTCAATTGCACTAATATAACGGTAGAAAATCTGGATTTGGCCAATACAAGCGTTGGGGTAGCACTATGGAAGACCGAAGATAGTAAAGTCTTAAACAATACTGTCAGCAACAACGGAAACGGCATCAGCATCTTCCGTTCCTGCAACAACAGCATAACGGGCAACAAAGTCAACAACAACAGCATTGGCGGCATCTCCCTCTGGGGATCTAGCAACAACACAATAGCAGGTAACCATGTCGGAAGCAACAGCACTGGCGGCATCAGCCTCTGGGATTCCTGCAGCAACAATACCATTACAGGCAATACATTTGTAAATTGTGGTCTTTTTATTTTTGAGCAGTATCAAAACACCGTGGAAGACAATACAGTAAATGGTAAGCCTCTTGTTTATCTGGTAGATGCTTCGGAATATACGGTTAAAGATGCAGGACAGGTGATACTTGTCAATTGCACTAGTATCACGGTAGAAGGTCTGGATTTATCCAATACAAGTGTTGGGATAGAACTATGGAAGACCGAAGATGGTAAAGTCTTAAACAATACTATCAGCGACAACCGCAATAGGGGCATTATCATATCCTCTTCCAGCAACAACACGATAACTGGCAACACAGTCAGCAACAACAGCAATGGCGGCATCGACCTCTCCTTTTCCAGCAACAATAGTATCTATATCAACAACTTCATAAACAACACTTTTAATGTTTATTCTTATGCATCAGCCAACATCTGGAACTCGCCAGAAGAAATAACCTACACTTATAACAGAACAACTTACGAGAGCTACTTAGGCAACTACTGGGCGGATTACAAAGGAAGGGCAGATGCAGATGGCATTGGCGACAGACCTTATAGCATAAATCCAGAAAAGGAAGAATGTGATCTTTATCCCTTAATGACGCCTTTTGAGTACTACCTAAGTAGTGAATTTGAGACGGAAGTAGCAGCTACGTCTAATATGGAAACAATAGCTAAGACCTTTGTTACTCTCCTCAATGAAAGTGAATTTGAAAAGGCTCATGCTCTTTTTAACAAGGATGTGGCTGAAGCCTTACCTGTTGATAAACTCAATACAACCTGGAATAGTTTGATTGATCAATACGGCGTGTGTACAGGAATCGTGAACATCAGTAGCACCGAGGAAAAGGGCTATGAAATCGTTTTTGTCACATGTAACTTTTCCAAAACTTACATTGATGCGAAAATAGTTTTTGATATTAATGAAAAGATAGCGGGGCTTTATTTTCAACCAATCTACCGACCTCCGGAATATGCAGATCCTAACTCATTCACGGAATCAGAATGCACAGTTGGCACAGGTAAATGGATGCTGCCGGGAGCTTTAACCATACCGAAAGGGAAAGGGCCTTTTCATGCTGTTGTTTTAGTCGCGGGCTCCGGACCAGAGGACATGGATGAAACTATAGGTCCCAATAAGCCTTTTAAAGACCTCGCATGGGGACTTGCTACGGAGGGCATTGCTGTGCTCCGCTATGACAAGCGCACCTACCGATATCCAGAAGAATGCATTGCTATCCCACATTCCGCACATTCTGATATAAACTATCTACAAATTTAAATTTAAGGGAAATAGCGAAGTGGTGAATGATAACTTTAAATAGGTGCCTTTTCTTATCGAAGCATGTGAGTATTAATGTATCCAAATACGCAAGCG
>CBDAFQ010000036.1:0-6426 GCA_965195275.1 uncultured ANME-1 euryarchaeote
AGGGCCAATTATTTCAAAAACGACCGTTGTTGCTGCGATTATTGTAATTGTCATAGCGCCAAGGTCCGCACCAACTTTTCCATAAGCTGAAAGTTCTCCTGCAACAGTAACTGCTAAACCAACTGCTACTCCCGCTTGAGATAATAAAGCAAGACCCAAATATTTTTGAATGTATGGTTTTGCCTTCACCAATTTACTACCAAAGAAGGTACCGCCCATTTTTCCGGTTATCCTGCATCCTATATAAATTATTCCTATTATACCCATTTCAATCAATAAATCTGGTCTTAGTTTTAATCCCGCCACAATGAAAAATATAATATAGATGGGTGGGAGGATACTTTCTACGATTTCAAAAAACGTTCTGCCTATCCTCGGAACTAAATTAATAAAAGTCGCTCCCAAAAACATACATGCTAATATGGCAGATAAATGGAAGATTTCTGCCACTCCAACGCAGATTAAAATGCCAGCCAAAGACATTACGAGAATGCTTTCTCTTCCTTTCACCTTTTTTGCGGAATAGGCAAGTATTATTCCAATTGCAATTCCCAATGCAACGGCACCGAAAATTTCTATCAATGGCCTGATAATTATAGAAGGAACAAAAAGAGAATCACCTAATATAACTTTTACCAGAGCAATAGCAATTACGAAGATGATTATTGTAACGCCGTCATCCAGTCCGACTATCGCTGTGGTCATCTTACTCAAAGTACCTCTTTTCGCTTTACAATCATGTAAAGCAGCTATCGTACCAGCAGGTGCAGTTGCCACACCGATAGAACCCAAAAGCAAACTTATACACCAATTATGGGTAAAAAGAAAAACGCCTAAGGTAATAATTAAAAAGGTTGCAAAAGACTGGATTATTGTAATTACTATGCTTGATTTTCCAAGCCTTTTTAAAAAATCAATCGTAAAACTCCCTCCAATAATAAAAGCGATTAGACCGAGCGTGAAATTAACTATAATATTCACCTCATAATAGCTCAATTCTACAATATGAAATGTAGGTCCCAATAGTATACCAACGACAATATATCCTACTATTGCTGTGAGCCGAAAATGATGAGTTATTTTGCCTATGACAAACCCTAAAGCGAGTGCAATTCCAACCAATAGAATGACATTTTCTATTACCATACCATCTAATTATTCTTCAATTGGATTTTTTATAAAAGTGTAAAATTTTCTTATCAAATGATGAAGTGTTATCTCACCAATTATTTCACCGTTTTCTACTACTGGAATTCTTCTCACCCTGTGATCTATCATTTTATTTAAAACATCTTCCACTTTTTCATCTGGTCTGCATCTTATTGGATTCCTGGACATGAGGTGCCCGGCTTTTTCAAATGTTTCATAATGTAAAGACTTTTTACTTGGTAATCCAAAGAATGAAACTTCTTTTCTCGGAGAAAAGACATCTAAAATATCGTGTTCTGTTATTATTCCTACCAACTTTTTGCTTCCTTTGCTCTCAACAACCCAGACATAATCGCTTCCTGTTAGGATAGATAAAACGCATTCCAAGCTCGCATCTTTTTCTATTAAGGGCATATCCCCTATCCCCTTATCCATGATATCCTTCGCAAGGATTTCATAAAATTCCGGTATCAACTTTTTCTCTTTTGCCATTAATTATTTTATAAACGATTTCGATATTTTAAATATTCTAAGCACTATCTAAAAATCTAGTAATTTTCATTATAAAAATCCGATATTGGCAGCAAAGGATTAAATATATTAATTACAATTAACTAAGAGAGGAGTGATAAAAATGCTTATTGAGATGCCAAGACATACGGAAATATTCGGCTCGCTGAAGATACACGAGATGCAGCGTGTTTTGAAAATTGATTCCGGTGGCTTTGAGAATCCACGTGCAAAAGACATCCCTTTTGACAAGATCAAAGATGTACTGAGGCGTCTCGCACTCGTCATACCAGTAAAGGATGAGAATATAAATTTGCTGGACGGTGTTTTAAGAGCTATTCCCTTTGACTGCACTATAATTGTGGTATCAAACAGCAAGAGGGAACCGCAAGACATATACAAAATGGAAAAAGACTTGGTAGCTCGCATTCATGACTACTCACAGCAAGAAATACTCTGCATACACCAGAAAGACCCACAATTGGGCTTCGCCTTTTATGAAGCAGGATACGAGTATCTTCTTGATAATGATAAATTGGTGAGGGATGGTAAGTCAGAAGGCATGATTGCTGGTATGATACTTGCGAAATCGCTGGGGAAAGAATTTATCGGATTTACAGACGCCGACAACTACATCCCGAGTTCTGTGCGCGAATACGTAATAGATTATGCAGCGGGATTTTGCATGGCTGAGTCACCGTACAGCATGGTGAGGCTACACTGGCGATATAAGCCTAAGGTGGTAGACGATAAACTATATTTCAAGAAATGGGGCAGGGTTAGCGAGACCACAAACAAGTATCTTAATCTTTTGATCTCGACCCGCACGGGATTTGAAACCGGCGTAGTGATAACCGGAAATGCGGGCGAGCATGCACTGACGACAAAGCTTGCAGACATCATGAGCTATTCAACCGGTTATTCGGTCGAGCCATATCACTTCATTTATTTGTTTGATAATTATGGTCTGGAAGTGGAAGAGATGGCACATCCGGATGCAGCAAGTGCAGGAATTGAGATTTTCCAAATTGAAACCTTAAACCCACACATACACGAAGAGAAAGGAGAAGAGCATGTTGATAACATGCTGCTTGGCTCCCTCAGCACGATCTACCACTGTAAGCTCAGTAATGATTATGTGAGGTCAAAAGTTCTTGAGGAGTTGGGCGATATCATGAAATTGGAAACACCGAAGAAGACAGTCATAATGCCTTCTATTGGGGGAATAGACCCGCATAGATTTGTGAAGATACTGGAAGGCACAGCAGAATCGTTTGCGCGATTTGAGCAGGGGTCTATCGAGAGAGAAGAAGAGAAGGAAGTAGAAGAGAGAGAAGTAGAAGAGACATAATAGGTGAGAGAATCACAAAGTAATAAAAAGAGTAATTAAGTGTGTGGTAAAAGACATGAAAAAAGTTCTTTTTACAGATCTTGACGGAACCCTGCTTGACTTCTTCGACTATTCCTACGATGCGGCTATTCCCGCACTGGAAGCTCTGGAGAAGAGAAATATTCCAATAGTATTTTGCACAGCGAAAACATTGGCCGAGAACGAATATTACCGAAAAGAGATGGGAATAGAAGACCCGTTTATCGTGGATAATGGTGGTGCGATTTTCATCCCTAGGTATTACTTCGCGTTTCGTTTTGATTCTAAAATTAAGGGTGATTACTGTGTCGTTGAACTGGGTGTTTCTTATAAGGTGTTAAGGGCAGCATTAACAGAAATCCGAGAGGAGACCGGATTCAAGATAACGGGTTTTGGCGATATGACGGCAGAGGAAGTAGCAAAAGATGCTAATTTTAGTGTTGAGAAGGCGGAACTTGCAAAGGCGAAGGAATATAATGAGAGTTTCATTTTTGATGAACCAAAAGCGAAGCAGGCTATTTTGTTTGATAAGATTAGAGAAAAGGGGTTTAGTTTCACTCACGGTGGAAAATACTACAACATACACGGGAAGAATGCGAACAAGGGGAATGCAGTGAAAATTCTCACGCAGCTCTTCAAGAAGGAATATGGTGAAATAAAAACCATAGGTGTTGGAGATAGTACGAATGACATTCCGATGTTGAAAGCGGTGGAGCAGCCAGCAATAGTGAAGAACAAAAAAGGGACATGGCTTGATCTCTCTCTACCAAACCTTTATAAGGCGGATGGCGAGGGACCGGAAGGCTGGGTCGAAGTCGTGGAAAAGTTTATATTACTAGGTGTGTGATGTTGTGGTGAGAGGTATGACAACCGAGAAGAAAGAGGGCGGAAGTAAAGATACAATTTATCTCGTTCCGCACACGCATTACGATGCCATCTGGGTATTCACAAAGGAGGACTATCTTTATATCAATCTGATGCTCATTCTGAAGGAGGTTGCAGAGCTTATTGAAAAGACCGATTACAAGTTCTTGATAGAGCAGACCTTTCTGCTGGAGGCGATGGAAACTAGGTCTTCGGAATTGTTCGCAAAGATCGCGAAGAACATAAAAGAAGGCAAGATTGAGATTGCTGATGGTGAATATCTAATGGCTGACACAATGCTCCCGGAAGGCGAGACATTGATAAGGGAGATTTTACATGGTAAGAGATACGTAAAGGATAAGTTTGGGGTGAATGTGCCAGTGATGTGGCAGGCAGACAGCTTTGGCTTGAATGCCCAGCTTCCACAGATATACAAAAAATCCGGCTACAAGTACGTTGCATTCAGAAGAGGGTCAGCGAAGAGAGAGCCTACGGAATTCCTATGGGAAGGTTTGGATGGAACGCGGATTTTAGCTCACTGGATGCCTTTAGGTTATAGAGCAGGGTTAGATTTGACAAAGCTGGATGAGAGCTATGAGAAACTTAAGGCAGTTGCGGCAACCTCTCATATCCTGATGCCCTCGGGGAGTGGAGTTACATTGCCACAGCCAGAGACATCAGAGGTGGTGAAGGCGTGGAATAAGAAGAGCGGCAACGTAGCGAAGATGAAGATTGCAACACCACACGAATTCTTCGAAGCATTAGAGAAGGAAATAGAAGATAAGAACCTTAAGATGGAAGTAAGGAAGGGCGAGATGTATTCCGGTAAGTATTCGGCGGTGTTTCCGAATTGCTGCTCGAGCAGGATGTGGATAAAGCAGGGGCTTTGCGATTATGAGAATTGGTTGCTATGTTGCGAGCGATGGTGTACAATAGGCCACCTCTTTAATGCACATTATCCTTTTGATGAGCTGAGAAACTGTTGGCGGATGGTTTTGTACATTGCATTTCATGATGTCGCCCCTGGAACAGGGATGGACAGTGGCTACGATGATGTGAAGCAATATCGTGGCTTTATCACCGCAGAGATGTCCAACCGATGCGCTAATGTACACACTAAATTAGTAGAGACGGAATCAGTGGAAAGCGATGGTAAAACGGAAAGCGGCGATATAATCGTATTTAACTCGCTCTCGTGGGAAGTTAAGAACTGGATAGAGCTGGATTTGAATTTTGACATAGGTAAAGTAGTAGAGATTAAAGGGTTAAAGAGTGGGGAAGAGGAGATAGATGTAGAGGTCTTAAAATTTGCACGGTATGCTGATGACTCGTTGAGATATGCGAGGATAGGATTTGTACCCTCGGTTCCTGCAATGGGCTATAAGGTGTATATTATCCTTGAGCGGGAGCCCAGACGGTACCGCTATGACCAGAGTTTTATCATGGTAAGGGGAAACACAATAGAAAACCGATTCTTTGGGGTAGAGGTGGATCCCGCCACAGGCTTGATTGATGTCTCTTTAGACGGTAAAGAAGAGGGAAGGGAGAGAATTTGCACGGCGAATGAACTTGTGCTGGAGGAAGAAGCCGGCGACCTATACTACCACCGTCAAACACTTGCTATCCCTCTGAAGACAGAGAAGGGAGAAGGAGTGAAGTATGGCTCATTCAGTGTAAAGAACTTCTATATAGATAAGAGTCCTTTGAGACGGGTTATTAACGTCGAGACCAATTACTTTTCACTGCGATGGCCGTATAGATTGACAGATAAGCAGAAGCCACTTATATGGCGGCATAAATTCTTAGAGTGCACGAAGAAGATAGTAGTTTATAAGGACATTCCAAGAATAGATTTCGTTACTACTATAGTGGATAAACATCCAAGGGCACGGCTCAGGGTCCGGTTCTCTACGGACATGAAATCTCTGGCTTATGCTTGTGGTACCCAATTTGGTGTTGTTTCACGACCGACCGACCTGTGGCACTATAAACCGAAAGAGAAGTGGGTTGAGGAGCCCTGTGGTGTATTCCCCTCGTTGAGGTGGCTTGATTATTCTGATAGAAAGAAGGGCCTAACGGTAATTCACAGTGGTATACCGGAAAATGAGGTGCGAGATGGAGACATCTATTTAACACTACTCAGAAGCGTTTCGATGCTCTCTTCAGATGGTAAGACAGGTCCTGCAATTCCTGTTCCCGATGCGCAGGAGTTGAGAAGATACACATTCAACTATTCCATTTACCCGCATGAAGGAGATTGGAGAGACGCTTTGGCATATAAGCATGCTTATGAATTCAACTGCGCATTGTATGGTATGCAGTTGCCAGATGATAAGAAGCTCCCTTTGAAACGGTCATTTTTGACGATAGAACCGGATAACGTCATTTTATCCGCGATGAAGATGGCCGAAGATGAGGATGCTGCGATTATAAGATTCTATGAGACCAAGGGTGAAGAAACGGATGCGGAAATAACGCTGTTCAAAGAGCCAAAGACGGTCAAGGTGGTGAACATGCTGGAAGAAGAGGATGAG
>CBDAFQ010000037.1:0-13731 GCA_965195275.1 uncultured ANME-1 euryarchaeote
AGATACAAGAGCTGGTGAGCCAGAGATGATAAGGTGCTTGGAACAAGCTTGACCAAAGAAACAGATTTTTCGGCGATGCTTTTTTGCTAAAACTTTTCTTATTTCTGGTTGTATAAAAAATAAAGTATAACTTTTACCTATGAGCCTCTGGAATCGCCCACTACATTGCCATAATTTAGCTTTATTCTACTAATTCATACTCTTTTACACTTAAAATTTGTCTATGGCTTCAATTAGGCTACTGCTGAAGGCAGTATAAGGTCGTATGTAGCCATACTTTTGGCATCTTAAAGCAGGGGACAAATTTGATTACCCCCTTTCCAACTTTCAGAAGCACTTCTTTAGGCATATCGAGTGTTTTATATACTCCGTTTTCTGTGTCTGATAGAATAGGCTTAAATGTGCTTTAGGTGTGTATAACAAAAATTACGTGGGAAACAGGCAGAATTAATGGCTGAATTTGCTATTAAAGGATGTTTAGACATGCTTCCAGAGGCTCCTATTTAATTTAGGACGTAGATTTACACTGAGTTACACTGATTTAATTTTTTCTGTGTTAATCAGCGTTAATCTGCGTCAATAATTGATTTTAAAACGTGGAAATTCCGCATCATTTTCTTGCACTCCGAACAAAATTCGGGGCAAATTCCGTATAAGAAGCCGCATGCAGATGAGCAAAAGAAGCAAGACAGTTCTTTGATATGATACCATCCATGCCATCTTTTATACCTTCGCCCCGGATCATTTTATAAGCAAAATCAACGTTTGATCCGAGTTTTATAGTAGAATGATGGAATTCATGCCCTCTAAACCGGCTGCCCTTTTCACCTATGATACAATCCTGCTGGAGTTCGCATTCTATATAGTTTACTACCCTCTTATCTTCAAATCGCACGGACCCGTTTATCACACCACAGAGCTCAAAACGGTTGCCCTTATATTCGAGCTCGTCCATCAGATACATCAACCCGCCACATTCTGCATATATAACACCATAGCCATCGTAAAAGTCTTTTATGGCGTTACGCATCTGTGTGTTCGATGAAAGCGTATCGGCATAAATCTCGGGAAAGCCGCCACCGATATACACCGCACCCACACCGTCCGGAAGCTGTTTATCCCTTATAGGACTAAAATATACGAGTCCCGCCCCCGCCTGAACGAGTAGATCCAATGTGTCCTGATAATAAAAATTGAACGCCTCATCAAATGCAACAGCAATCTTGACGTCTGCCCGTGCACTCTTGCCCGTATGGAATATCTTTGCCTCCTGCATTTTCTGCGTTCGTGCCGATTTCGCAACATCTAAAAACGCATTTAGATCGACATATTCCTCCACAGCTGCCCTTATCGTATCCAAAACGGTGTTAAACTCGCTCCCACATGTTTCACATTCCGTAGCAGTAATCAAGCCGAGATGCCGCATAGAGATTCTCAGGTCGCTCTTACGTGGGATCTTACCGATAACGTTTACACCACAATACTTCGCTACTGCCTTCTCCGCCTTATCGCCATGTCTTTCGCTTCCAATATTGTTTAAAATCACAGCTGCGATCTGTACTTCGGGATCGAAACTTTTATAGCCGCTAACGACCGCAGCAACACTCCGCGTGATGCTACCCGCATCAATTACCAGTATAACAGGGCAGTCTAAGATCTTTGCTATCTGTGCGGTACTTCCAACATCGTCGAAATAATTCAAACCTTCATAAAGCCCTCTTACGCCTTCGATTACCGCAATGTCCGCACCGTTACAATTCCTCGTATACAGCTCCTTCACTACGTTTGGAGTCATCAAGAAACCGTCCAGATTACGCGAGGGTCTGCCAGAAACTAATGTGTGAAAGCCCGGGTCTATATAATCAAGTCCTACCTTGAACCCCTGAACCTCAAGTCCCATTGCCCGCAATGCACCTAATAGTCCGATACACACGGTAGTCTTACCTGCTGAGCTCCTGTCGCCTGCAATCAGTACCCTCGGGATGCTCATAGCTCTAACCTCCGCTCTATTTGAATATCATCGTGAACCCACACAGATATATTGTCCGGCATGATTGTATAAAGGAGGCATAGCATTTTAAGTTAAAAAATCGAAAAGCTTTTATACTCCAAAAATCGGTAATAGCTACATAACGAAAGGAGAAACGGAAGAATGGCTCAGGCGAAAATCGGTGATACTGTTAAGGTTCACTACACTGGCAAGTTTGGCGATGGTATGGTGTTTGATACCTCTATTGACGATGAACCACTGGAATTTAGAATAGGCGAAAGTCAGGTAATACCTGGCTTTGAGGAGGCGGTAGTAGGAATGAATCCGGGCGAAACGAAAACCGTCAATATTTCGGTGGATAAAGCATACGGCCCACATCGTGATGATTTGGTACAGGTAGTAGATAGAAAAGAACTCCCTGCGAGCTTGAAACCTGAGATTGGACAGCCGTTAGAAGGGCGTCAACCCGATGGCGAAATAGTTGTAGCCACTGTGATTGATGTCACGCAATCGCGCGTGACGTTAGATGCCAACCATCCTTTGGCCGGTAAAAGCCTTACTTTTGAAATCCAGCTCATAGAGATTGTCTAATAATGAAATGGCAAGAGGAGAAGGAGGAGCTTGGAAAAGAAATAACTCGCTTGCTATACGAGAAAGGTCTAATTAAAACCTGGTATCGTGATAATCCGGATGGTTGGACGCTCATTTCTGGCTTATGGAGCCCTTTCTACATACAATTAAGACCACTCGCTTCTCATCCTGAACTCTTACGAAGGGTGGGTTATGCACTCGGGAAAATAATCAAAGAGGAATGTAAAGCGGTAAATAAAGTGGTAGGCGTAGCAATGACCGGAATACCCATTGCCTGCACCTTGCATGGAGACTTACCCGCGCTATGGACGAGAAAGATAGGCGCTAGGTCCTTAGACGAATTCAAAAAAACCATTCGAAGTTATGGTGAACATACATTGGTAGAGGGTGAGTTTGAAAATGGCGACCAGATAGCGGTTATTGATGATCTGGCGACAAAATTCGATTCCAAACTCGTTGCTATTGAGCAGATAAACTACGAAACGAAGAAGAGGGGTTTAAAAGTTGAATGTAATGATGTGGTTGTTTTGTTAGACCGCGAGCAAGGGGCTGCGGATGTGGCGAGACAGTATGGCATTTCTTTTCATTCGCTCATTCCATTTAAATCAAAAGGGGTTGAATGGCTAAAATCATCGCTATCCGGGATCGAATACGAGGTCATTACAGAATATCTACGTGACGATGAGAAATATCAGGATACTGAAGTTCAAATGGGGTTATATAAGTTGTGTTTTTAACCGGATAACCTACTCAAGCCCTTCCAATCCATAATAAAACCGTTTCAACTTCGCTTTGCCTCTCGTGAGCATGAAATTCGCCTTCTGTACAATATACGCTATATAGGTCTCACTGCAAAATATCTCATTATCTTTACCCAGCGGCACATCCAGTCTCTCCGTGCTCATTATCTCTACCATCACCTTTCTATTATCCTTTGAAATCGCTTTTATACCGCTGTATTTAAAGCCTGATTCGATCGCTATCCTTAACAATGTCTTCGCCTTCTCTAAACCTCTGCACGAGACGTGCAATATCGGTGACTGCGATATTAGCCATATCTCCCCTTGTTTTGGTGCCTTTATCGCTTCTGATACTTCTTCCTTCGTTACCGCGCGATGCCACTTGCCTATAAACTCCGCTTCCCTCTTCGCTCCTATCTCAGGAATGCAAATCAAAGCAACCCGTCCAGAGCAACTGCTAGTTGTATAGAAATCGTCGAGACGGTTTAGCGCCTCTATTATCTCCGCCACTTCTTCATCTGCGCCTCTTATACGCAATCGCTCAAGCGCCTTCTTCTTCTGCTCTTCAAATATAGTCATCATAGAACAGAAAAATTCCGAAACTTATTTATATTACCTCCTCGACTACCTATACTTATAGGATAATAGATAAACCAAAAAGAGCGAAAAATGATAGAACCAGAAGCAATGCTAACGATATTCTTGGCAACTGCGCTGTTAATCGTAGTCACGATAATCCTGGCCTTATACCGCGCTACTGTTGGTCCCGAGGTATACAATCGTGTGGCGGCGGTGAATGTGATAGGAACAAAAACAATCGTTCTCTTAGTGATTATAGGCTATATATTCGAAAGGCCTCTGTTCTTTGACATTTCTCTTCTTTATGCTCTGTTAAATTTCATCGGCACATTAGCATTCGCGAAATATTTAGAGCGGGGTGAAGTATGGTCGAGCTAATAGTGACAATCATACTAGCAGTTGTGGTATTATTTCTGGCTGCTGGCGTATTCTTTATGCTTGCAGGTGCAATAGGGTTACTGAGGTTGCCCGACTTTTACACACGGCTTCATGCGACCGGGAAGTGCGACACGTTAGGGGAAGTCCTTATTATTTTCGGGTTGCTGATATACCATATTTACTATTATAGCCCGGGAGCGGAACTCTCGGTGCAACTTGTACCCGTGAAGCTGTTGTTTTTAATTTGTTTCATTTTCTTCGCCAATCCAACGGCGACACATGCGATAATGAAAGCCGCTTATAATACCGGTGTGAAGCCATGGAAGAAAGGGGATAGGAGGATGTGAAGGTGAGCGAGAAGAGTAGTGCTAAATCGGGAAAAGGATTTGGGATATTCGTAACGTTTTGTGTCATGTTTCTGTTCTGGCTACTTCTATCAGGAATTCTCGATGTCTTACATGTAGGAGCGGGCATAATCTGCAGTGCAATTATCGCTTTTGTTTCCCATGACTTGCTGGTGACGCAAAAGTGGGATAAGATGCTACGGAAATCCGGTAGATTCATTATATATGTCGTCTGGGAGTTGTGGCAGATACTACTAGCGAATTTCGATGTTGCATATCGCGTTTTACACCCGAAGATGCCGATAGACCCGGTGGTAATAGAATTTGATACGTCTTTGAGGAGCGATCTAGCTATTGTTACCTTAGCTAATTCCATCACCCTGACCCCGGGAACGATAACGATAAATGTAGATCAGGAGAGGGGCAGGTTTCAGGTACATGCAATAGCGCAGAAGCCCGCGGATGCACTCCTAGTGGATAAGATGATGCAGGAGAAGGTAGCTAAGGTATTTATGGAAGAGTGATAAAAAGAAAATGATATGGCATCTTGATCTCACACTGTTGTTTCTGATTGTGATAATCGCGATAGCAGCGATAACAGTAAGAGACCTCTTGAGTGCAATTATGCTCTTATGTGCGTATAGTTTTCTGATGGCTGTGGTCTGGGTAGAGATGCATTCAGTGGATGTTGCATTTACAGAGGCTGCGGTCGGTGCAGGAGCAACCACGGCGTTCTTAATCGCTGCATTATCCAGGACGAAGAGGTGGGAGAAGAAATGAAATCAATGTCTATAGCGGCACTGCTATTTGTAATCTTTTTAGGCGCTCTTTTCGTATACGTAGCGGAGGATATACCCGCTTTTGGCGATGCAAATTCCGCACCTAACAGATATGTTTGGCTGTTCGATATGGATGCCGATGGTATAGAGGCTGATTTGAACCAGGGCAATATCCCGACGATTTTAGGTGATAAATTAGAAGGGCGTGGGTTTCCGCTACCTTCCGGGATAGCGAAGCTAAAAGAAGGTGAGTGGGATGCAGTTATCATTCCCGAGGAGAAGCATTACTATCCAAAGGAGCAGAAATATTACTTTATTGAGAAAAAAGGGGATAAACTGGATGTTTACCGGTATTCGCTTTACATTAGGTTTGTAGAGGAAGGCGAGCGTGAGACGGAAGTGCCGAATATGGTAACTTATATTCTTGCCGATTACAGGAGCTATGATACACTTGGTGAAACCACCGTCATATTCACTGCCGGTGTGGCGGTCTTATTATTATTGAGGAGGAAGGAAAAGAGACCTGAATGAGCAATGCAACTACTTAAAGATCCATTATTGTTAAATTCTTTGTTTTGGAGGGGAGATGCACTATGAATTCGAAGACTAGAGGTATGGGTGGAGGTAAAGGAGGGGATGTCATTGTAGAGACAGTGGCAAGGCTAATGGTGCCATTTATCCAGTTATTTGGCTTATATGTGATTATACATGGAGCCGGTGGGCCTGGGGGCGGATTCCAAGGTGGAGTTATAATCGCCTCTTCATTTGTCTTATATGTTATCGCTTTTGGTATCGTCAAAGCGGGTAACCGATTCTCAGAGGCTAAAAATATCGCGCTTTTCAGTACTGGCGTGTATCTCTACGCTGGTGTAGGCTTGCTATGTATAATCTGCGGTCTTGCTTTTTCTGCAGAGTTTCTCAATTATGGTTACATTCCATTAACACACCATTTTGAGGAGAACCGAGCTTTGGGTATGGACCTCGTAGAAGTAGGAATTGGGATAACCGTGATGGCGGTAATCACATCTATATTCTTTAACCTCGTGTGGAAGCGAGAGGGCGAAGAAGTGGAGGGAGAAGACTAAAAATGATGGAATGGTTAATCGGGGAAGTATTTGATAAATATAATTACTGGATTTCCATTGTGCTTATGCTCATTGGGTTCTATGCGATGATTGCAAAGGACAATCTGATAAAGAAGATCATCGGGTTGAACATATTTCAGACTGCTATATTCCTATTCTACATATCGCTGGGCGATATAACAGGTGGAACCGAGCCAATCGTGATTGAAGGTCACGATGTTTTATATGTGAATCCTTTACCTCATGTGCTTATTCTGACAGCGATAGTGGTAGGACTCGCCACAACTGCAGTCGCGCTCGCTCTCGTAATAAGGATGTATGAGGCATACGGTACGATAGAAGAATCGGAGATAATAGAGAAAGAGCGAGAAGCGGGGATGTAAACAAAATAGTATATATTTTATTTGCATTTATGCGGTTTTTGCAAAAAGAGAGACGAGAAAAAGATAAAATGAACGAGAAGATATTGCTTGACGAAGAAGAGATCCCGAAGGCATGGTACAACATACAGGCAGATCTGCCTTCACCATTGGACCCGCCGATAAATCCTGCGACTATGGAGCCAGTAAAGCCCGATGATTTGGCGCCTATTTTCCCAATGGAATTGATAAAGCAGGAAATGAGTACAGAGCGATGGATCCCGATACCAGAGGAGGTAAGAGATGTTTACCGGCTATGGCGGCCCTCGCCGTTGTACAGGGCTCTTCGGTTAGAGAAGAAATTGAAGACGCCAGCGAGGATATATTATAAATGGGAAGGAGTTAGCCCGCCTGGCAGTCACAAGCCAAACACGGCAATTGCACAGGCCTATTATAATATGAAGGAGGGTATAGAACGGATAGCCACGGAAACTGGAGCGGGTCAGTGGGGTTCCGCACTTGCATTTGGTACTATGCTGTTCGGGTTGAAGTGCACGGTATATATGGTTGGTGCAAGTTACGACCGTAAACCATACAGGAAGGTAATGATGGAGATGTGGAATGCCGAGTTGTACAGAAGCCCAAGCAAGAACACGGAATTTGGAAGGAAAATGTTAGAAGAGGATCCTGATACACCAGGTAGTTTAGGTATTGCTATTTCAGAAGGAGTAGAGGATGCCGCGACACACGATGACACGCATTACGCCCTGGGTTCTGTTCTAAATCACGTTCTGTTACATCAATCAGTAATAGGATTAGAGGCGAAGAAGGCATTTGAGCAGATAGATGAATATCCGGATGTGATATACGGATGTGTAGGCGGCGGTAGTAATTTCTTTGGCTCTTGTTCCCCATTCGTAGCAGATAAGATACGGGGCGATAAGCCGGACTTAAAAGTAGTTGGATGTGAGCCAATGGCATGCCCAACACTGACGAAGGGGCTGTATCTATATGATTTCGGTGACTGTGCAGAGATGACACCATTGTTGAAGATGTTCACGTTAGGGCATACATTTGTCCCACCACCGATTCATGCAGGTGGGTTGAGATATCATGGTGATGCACCCTTACTGTGCAAGTTAGTTAAGGATGGTTGGATAGATGCAGTGGCATATCATCAAAATGAGGTATTCAAAGCAGCGAAATTATTTGCCGAGACGGAAGGGATAATAATAGCACCTGAAACAGCACACGAAGTGAATGCAGTGATAAAGGAAGCGTTGAGATGTAAGGAAGAGGGCAAAGAGGAAGTGATATTCTTCAATAACAGCGGTCACGGGCATTTCGACATGGGGTCATACGATGTGTTTCTTAGAGGGAAACTGGTGGATTACGAGTATCCTGCGGAGTTGGTGAAGCAGTCGTTGGCTAAAGTGCCGAAGGTGTAAATAAACCCTTTTTTCTTTTCCCTTTTTTTGAAAGTTCATATAAATCAATAACAAAGTTGGTAACTCATGGTTCTACGCACATAATGTAAGAGCGCGAAAATGGAAGAGGAAAGCGGATTGTGGATAGAAGAGAAGGTATTGGATAGGGATATCGCTGTATTCGAAGCGGGCATCAAATTAGGCGCCCTATACCATCAGTTTATAGGCACACCCGTGAGTACGGCAACAGTAGAAGTGTTAGAGACCGCAATCGAGAGAAGCGTATCACTCCAGCCGTGGGTGAACGCAGTGGAAGTGGAAATAGATAGAGAGAAGGTACGGGAGAACGAGAATGAGTTCAGATATTGTGAGTTACGTGGTGAAATGCTGGACGTTAATGTCATTGTCAGGTATGAAGAAGTGGAAGTGCATGCGCGGGTGAAATACGAAGAGGATATGGGTTATCCCTTGATGCGTGTAGAAAAAGTACTCATGAAGTAGTGCAGAAGTATCCGATTTTAGGAATAAAATCCTTCTTCCGCGATAACGTCTGTGGTATATGGCATTTGCCGTTCTGTACTACAACATCAAACGCCTTTTCAATTATACGCTTATCGCCTTTAACAAAGACCTCCTCCCCCTGCTCCAGCGGATTTGTGATGAGAAGAGCCACTAAATCGTATCTTTTTTCATCAAATAACGCCCCCATTTCTGACATAATAGCCGCTTCTTTAGCGTTTATCTCTTCTTTATCTATTATCATTACTTGACTCACGGCAATTTTCTTAATGCCCAGCGAATATTCTTTAAAATCATGAAGCAGGATCTCTTTGGCGGATTTCCCTTTTATGTTTATACTTGCCTTTAAGAGCTCTTTACCATAATTGTCTATTTCAATGTCTGCGATTAGAGCTAATTTACGTGCTACTTCTTTATCTTGATCCGTTGTTGTTGATAATGTCAGTATTAACGTATCAGATAGAATACCAGAAAGAAGCAATCCCGCTATATCAGATGGAATGTCTATCGGATGAAGGAACATTAATTGTGCAACAATCGTACATGTGCTGCCAATAGGCTCATTGCAGACGTGAATGGGCATTAGAGTTGATATGTCCCCGACCCTATGATGGTCAATGATTTCCAATATATGCGCTTCTTGCACGCCATCAACAGCCTGCGAAATCTCATTATGGTCAACGAGAATAACTTTTTTGCTTATCGGATGCAGTAAATCCGTCCGGGTAACAATGCTAATTAACCGATTATCGCTATCTACAATTAACGCACAGCGATATTTCGATTCTAAAACTCGCGGTTTCAATTCGGAAATACGCGTATAAAGTCCTGCTACCGGGACATTCTTCGACAATATCGAATAGAGGGGGGAGGATAGATCAAGTAATCTTGCGGTAGTAAAGGTATCCTGAGGCGAAGAGATGATCAAAGCACCCTTTTTAGTTGCTAACATACTGACTTCATGGCCAATCGCGGAATCACCCGTAATTATAAGAGCCGAACAGTCAGCATTGATCAAATCTAATTGGATGTCATAACGATCACCTAAAATAACGATATCCCCAGGTCGGATTTTGTTTACAATCGTTGCTTTTTGCATCGCCGCGATAAAAACCCTGCCCGTTAAACTTTCAATCTTATTCGGATTCGCAATTACCTTCCCATTTAATGTACTGACTAAGATATTCAGGTCAATCGGAGTTGTTGATAAGTCCTTGCGTCCCAGATTGCCGATGTAATATTCTGCGATGTCCTTTAGACCAACGATCCCCAATAACTTTTTACCTGAGTCTACGATCGGAACAGTGCGGATATTCTTTTCCCTTATTAGAACTGCTGCATCTCTTATCGAGTTATTAGGTGATGCTACAATGGGATCTTTCAATTCCATATCACTGACGGTAGCGGCAAGACTTTCTAGCTCCATCGGTGACTCAATTTTAAATCGGTCGAGCACAAACTTTGTTTCGCTATTCAAACTACCTGCTCGGGCCGGGGCATAGAGGTAGCGCTTATCCAGGACATTTTTGAAGTATGCGTAGCCGATAGCGGAACAGACGGAATCTGAATCCGGATTTTTGTGCCCGATAACAAACACTTGCTTCTGATTCTCCATGAACTATCCATCTCTTTTGATAGCTTAAATAGCTTTGTGTACGCGGAAGGAGCGCTTTAATGCTGCGATAAAATCATCTACAAAGTCCAATGCCTCCGGTAGTATCTTGAATACAGCATAAGCAATAGCAATTAAGGCAAGCAGTGCGAATATTCTTGCAATTACGTTGTGAGCGATAAAAAAGCTTTCGAGTGGGGGGCCAAACCAAAGCTCGAAATATGCGGCGCTGACAAAAACGTCCCTGAGTATATTCACTACATAAATAACCGGTACAGAGACAAAAAAGGCTTTTAACTTTCGCCTTATTGGTGCTTTTACACCAAAGATCAGTCCAATAAAAATAACCATGCCCTGTATTGCGGTGCAAGCTAAGATTATCGTTATCGGTTGATAGATTGCATGAAAAGAAGAGTCAGTTGTGTAGATACAGGAAGGTGGGACCATATAAACGCCCACATTGAAAATATTTAGCACAATTGCGGTGATTTTAGCGGTAATGAATATGAGTAAATCGCCGAGAAAGGTGATTTCGGCGAAAGGGAAGTAGAAGACAGCGGCTATAAGCGCGATTTTTGTTAGCGTGTACAGCGAATCCTCTTCCCTTCTTTCGCTTAGCGTTGGTCTTAGCATAATAAAAGCTAAAATAATCGATAACGCAAGAAGTACGAGAACTAAAGAAGCGTCAAAGTATTCGTCCTGAGCTAAGTAATCGTCCGCCTCGAAATAGCAGTAACCGACGATCAATATCCAACCCGGAGCGCTTACCGCTCTTTTATGCACTAACAGCGCCAGAAAGAGGAAGCATATTGCAATAAAAGGGAGGCATTTTACAATAAACTGGAGGGCCGATTCAATCATAAATATCTAAGGATAAAAGTGTTATAAAAAAGAAATGAACATCTCTCACCAACCTTTATAAAGTGGTATCCTAAATGATTCAAAGGCGAATGGCGAAAGCGAAAAGATGAAGAGAAGAAAAAGGAAGACGAACCCGCAGCTTGATAAGCTGATAGATGATTTGAAGAGGAATGCAAGAGAAAGCAGTGCGCCCATATGGCGGGATATAGCGAAGCGATTAGAGCGACCACGAAGGAATTACGCAGAGGTGAACCTAAGCAGGATAAATAAATATTCAAATGCGAATGATACGATATTAGTGCCTGGGAAGGTGCTGAGTGCGGGAGCGATTGATAAACCGGTTACTATTGCCGCATTGGGATTCAGTAAAAAGGCGTACGAAAAAATTAGCAATGGCGGGAAGTGCATACATATCGAGGAATTGATAAAAGTAAATCCTAAAGGATCCGGTGTAAAGATAATCGTTTAATTTAATTTAATAGAATAACAAAGGCGATGGAAGAGGAAATGGAGATAGTAGATGGGGATGGCCTCATTTTGGGTAGATTGGCGAGTGGAGTAGCGAAAGAATTGCTGAACGATACGGAAAAGGAAATCTCAATCGTTAACGCAGAACGAGTGGTAATAAGTGGCTCAAAAGTGAGAACTTTTAAGGATTACAAACAGAAGAAGGACAGAGGCTCTAGAGAACAAGGACCTTTCTTCCCTAAAATGCCTGATAGAATTCTAAAGCGGACAATAAGGGGGATGCTCCCCTATAAGCGGGCAAGGGGCAAAGATGCACTCTCACGAGTGAAAGTTTATCTGGGCATACCAGAAGAATATGAAAAGATGGAACGGAAAAGGGTAGAAAATGCAGAGGCTTATAGGTTGTCTCGTAAATACGTAACCTTGGGGGAGGTGAGTGAAAAGTTAGGATGGTCACCAAAGCAAAGGTAAAAACCAAAGCAAAGGTAAAAAAGGTAGTTAATCAGGTTGGTAAGAGGAAAACTGCAGTTGCACGAGTAACGATAAAAGAGGGTAAGGGAGAAGTGAGGATAAACAAGAAGCCGCTGGAAATAATGGAGCCAGAAGTGGTAAGAACAAAAATATCAGAACCTTTGTTTATCGCTTCCCAGCTTCCGGATGTTGATATTGAGGGCATTGATGTGGCGGTAAATGTAAAAGGGGGCGGTTTTATGGGGCAGGCAGAGGCTGTTCGGACCGCGATAGCTCGTGGATTAGTGGAGTGGACGGCAAGTGAAACGTTGAAGGAGTCTTATCTGGACTATGATAGAAGCTTGTTCGTCAGTGACATGCGGAATAAGGAGCTAAAAAAGGCCGGTGCAAAGGGTGCAAGGGCAAAGAGGCAGAAGTCTTATCGGTGATAGGATTATGATTCCTGTTAGATGTTACACCTGTGGAAGAATAATATCAGACGTTTGGGATGTGTATAAAGAGCGGATAAAGCAAGAGGATCCTGGGCAAGTGCTGGACGATTTGGGTGTAAAGAGATACTGCTGTCGGCGAATACTTCTAACGCACGCAGAGTTGATAGACGAGATTGCACCGTATGAATGATGGGGGTTGTAGGGTAGCTTGGACTATCCTTCGGCGTTCGGGATGCCGAGACCTGAGTTCAAATCTCAGCAACCCCATTTTGACATATTAGGGTTAAAGGTCGGTTTTCTTGGAAGAAAAAAGAGAAAAATACACGAAATATGAAAAAGCGCGTATCATAGGTGCAAGAGCACTGCAGATAGCCATGGGTGCGCCTGTGCTCATAGAAACAGAAGAACTAAACCCCACGGAGATAGCTATCGAGGAATTTGAAAAGGGTGTTGTTCCTATAACCGTGAGGAGGGAGGACTAATATCAAGTTCCTTATAGGATATTAGGTGGTTGAAAATGAGAGAAGAAGAGAGGAAAGAAGAGATAAAATTGGGGTTTGTCGTCTCTGAGTTTCACAGGGACATTACCTATCAGATGGAAATATTGGGGAAGGAACATGCGGCGTTTCTTGGTGCGAAAGTATCTCGCAGCTTATATACGCCTGGAACGTTTGACATGCCTCTTGCAGTGAAGAAGCTGCTAACAGACAAAGAGGAGGAAGTAGATGCAGTTGTCACTCTGGGCTGCGTAATTGCCGGTGCAACCAAGCATGATGAAGCGATAGCATCGCAGCTCACGCGGAAAATAATGGACCTTGCGCTGGAATATGATAAGCCGGTTACTTTGGGCGTGGCAGGACCTGGGATGACGAGGTTAGAAGCGCAAGAACGTGTAGAGTATGCAAAAAGGGCAGTTGAAGCTGCGGTAAAGATGGTGAAGAGATTGAGAGATTGAGAATAAATCCTAAATAATAGACTTGTTGCTAATTAAATGCTATCTCCACGCAAAGGCTTTTAATAGGATATAATAGGTATTATAAAAAAGGATATTCATTAATAGAGCTTTGATGGACGACAGGGCACTAAGAGCCACAATA
>CBDAFQ010000038.1:0-7098 GCA_965195275.1 uncultured ANME-1 euryarchaeote
GATTCTTGTTGACGAAGAATATCCAGATGTCAAAATCATCCGACTGGTCATCGATAACCTCAATACCCACAAGGAAAAGGCATTTTATGAGACGTTCAGCAAAGAGGAGGCAGAAAGAATCCTGAGCAAGATTGAATTCCCTTACACACCAAAGCATGCAAGTTGGCTCAATGCCGCCGAAATTGAGATAAATGTGATGGATATCGAATGCACTGGCAGACGGATCGGGGACTTGGAGACACTGACCCAGGAAGTGGCGGCATGGACTAAGAGAAGGAATGAGCATGAAAAGAAGATTGACTGGATGTTCACGAGGGAGAAAGCAGATAAGAAACTGTCTAAGTATTATGTATAATAACTATATCGTAGAGACACTAGTTATCATAGCAAAGTTTCAAGGAAATAATGATGAATTCTTCTATCATCTGTGAGTTCCGGATGAAAAGAGAGTGCAATGGTATTACCCTGCTTAGCAGCAACTATATGCCCATCAAAAGTTGCTAATACTGTCACATCGTCCGAAGCTTGGATTATCGCAGGTGCTCTAATAAAGACAGCATGAAATGGCGTCTCAAAAATAGTCAGCTTTAGCAACGTTTCAAATGATTCCCGTTGCCTGCCAAATGCGTTCCTCTTTACTTTTACATCCATCAAACCGAGCAACGGCTGTTTGGTCTTTACAACTTCTTCATCGCCCTCTTTCGCAAGTAATACCAGTCCTGCACAGGTGCCCATTATCGGCTTCCCCGCACTTGCTGCTTCTTTTAGCTCAGGAAGGATCCCCTCTCGCTCAATCAGTCTGCCTATAGTTGTGCTTTCACCGCCAGGTATAATAATAGCGTCACAGGAGCCCACAATCCCGCGCTGCTTTATCTTTACTACCTCACGCTTCTCCCCGCTCTCTGCTAACGTCTTCTCCAATGCGATAACGTGCTCCGCCACATCACCCTGTATCGCAATTACACCTATCTTCGTTCTCATTGCAGTAAACGTCCTTCGTTTTTTTGTTTTGTTTTACCGCATCTTCTTCATCATTTTACCCATCGGAATCCCCTTCATCATCGGCATATCCCCTCTACCTGAGGCTATACTCTTCATCATCTTCTGCATCATACGATGATATTTTATCAATTCGTTTACCTCAGCAGTACTCGTGCCCGAGCCATGCGCTATTCTTCTTAGCCTAGACCCGCTTATTATCTTCGGCTCACTCAGCTCTTCCTCCGTCATTGAATCCATCATCACCTTGAAACACTTCAATTTATCCTCCGTTATTTGAGACATGCTATCATTGATGTCTACACCAAGCCCACCCAAAGGTAGCATCTGCATTATCTTTTTAAACGGCCCCATCTTTTTCAACGCTTCCAGCTGCATATACAAATCTTTCAACGTGAATTTACCCTTCAAAATGTCAACATTTACATCCTCGGGATTTAAGCTCTCCTCAGCCATCGCTATCAATGACTTTATGTCGCCCATCCCCAGCAGGCGAGAGATGAAACCGTCAGATTCAAATTTCTCAAAGTCATCTACCGTCTCACCGGTGCCAATAAATGCAACTCCGGAATCCGTTTCGGCGACAGCAGAAAGCGCACCACCGCCTTTTGCCGTGCCATCCATCTTAGTTATTATAATGCCCGTAATCCCAATTGCATCGTCAAATGCTTTCGCCTGCACCGATGCCTGCTGCCCTATGCTCGCATCCAGAACAATGAACCGCTGTTCAGGCTTTGTTGCTTTTTCTATATCCATTATCTCATCTATCATTTCCGACTCAAGTGCGTGCCTGCCCGCAGTATCGATTATCTTAATATCATACTTATCAAATTCCTTCACACCGCTAGTTACTATCCGCAAGACATTCCTATCTTCCGGCTGACCGTCATAAAAAGGAACGCCGATTTTATCACACAATTGTCTCAACTGGTCAGATGCCCCGGGTCTGTACACATCGGCACAGATAACCGCGGGTTTTAAACCCTTCTTTTGGAAATACCGTGCCAGTTTCGCGCACGAAGACGTTTTCCCGGCGCCATGCAAGCCAACCATCATTATTTTCTGCGGCTTTAAAGGAACCTCAACGGCCTTACCTATAATGTTTATCAGCTCTTCATATACTACCTTAATCACATGCTCGCGCGGATTCAAAACCATCTTCTCCTTCAAACTGCGCTCTCTTATGCGGTCTGAAAGCTCCTTCACCAATGAAATCTTAACATCCGCCTGTATCAATGCCCGCTGAATGTCACGCACAAGCTCATCTACCGTTCGTTTATCTATCCGCTTAGCCTTCGCTATCTTCCGTATCGATTCCTTCAACGAACTGCTTAACTTACCTAACATTTCCGTTTATAATGTAGTTGCTTCTTCTATTTATTTATCAGACCACAAGATTACACAGATTTTCACGATAAAATATTTATTAATCAATTACCATGCAGGCATCACTTTCCTGCGCTAACTATACTACGTGCGAGGCTTTAACAAGCGTTCTGGTACAATATCAGCGGAAACTTTACCGGTAATAGCATATCGATAAAGCGATGCCTTTAGCACGCCTTGTGCTGCAATGCCTAAACAGGCAATGATTATCCAGTATAATAGAGCAATAATAAAACCTACCAGTAATCCGTCCACATAGAATCCCACGGCAATAGGTATTAGCCCAATAAGAGCTAATGGGACTAAAATGAGCCCCAAACCGAAATAACCTATAAAAGTTTCACCCCAGGTATCTTTGAACACATGGGCACTTCTTTTAATCGCTTTAGATACCGATAAATTCTCATAGATATATACAGGAATAACGAAAAAAGCAGCCATTGTCCATGCAAACCCTATTAGCGAAATAACGATTTGTCCCAGTATACCTGCACGTTCTCTAATGGCACTTAGTATTATCCCCACAGTTGCCGCGATAAGTGCCCAACCCGCAATAGCGCGGAGGTTCTTATTAGCGATCCTAAATCCATCTTTAATAGTTGGATTTCCACCATCTAGTCTAATTGTCGCACAACCAATTATGGCAGTGTTGAAATATATCCCGATGAAATAGAAGACGAGATACATTATGAAAAGCAATACAATGATTAGCGGTGAATGTTCTGAGAACCCGCCAAAAAAAATGCTACCAACAAAGGTTAATCCTATTAGAATCATCAGGATCCCTGATAATATCGGGAACATAAGTAGTTCCTTATCTTTCCGTATTACCGTTAAACAATTCTTCAACAGTTCCCAGCTACTACCTATTCGACCTGGCATAAAAAATTATATCCGTCACTCGGACCCCCATGTTATCAGCATTTGTTTATTAGACGTAATTGTTAGGGGGTATATATATTGTTTTCGTTTTTTTCCCGTTGTATATGAGGTATAACACATACATATTTAATTTAGGACGCAGATTTACACGGATTTACACGGACTTATTTGAGTTTGGAACAGTCTTAAAACTCTGCGTACTCGGCGCTCTCCGCGGTGATAAATCACTATATTTTTAGACTGTGTCATCGAGCCCTAATAATCCGTAAGCTTCTTCTGCCGCAATATAACACTTTGCACCTCAAAGTCGCGTATTGCTAACTTCAGCCCGGTTTTTGCTTGCAATATCGAATCAATATATTTCAGCGCCGCCATTTTGGTCTCGAACTTCACACATCTAGTCCTAAGCGCAGCTCGAACCGTCTCTCTAACTACCCAAACGCCCAGCGGGATGAAATAGCTGGGGTGGATCTCTCGGAATACTATGACGCCCGCCTGCCGCCTCATTTTATGGAGCGCTTCCGCAACAGCCAATCTAGCCGCGTAATAGCCGCCGCCCTCCTCGGCGTACTGTTTCCGACCTTTAAAACCCTCGTAATCTGCTACTATTACCGGTCGCTGAAAAGACGCATCGTTCCAAACAGAGCCAGGAAACCAGGCCTCGAAGTTCTCATATTCAAATAATGTCGGCATCAGTAGTATCTGAAAGTGGTTGTCCATGTATGATGATTCATAAACATAATAGGTGTCTATGACCGGATATTCCTTTAGCTGCGTTGCCAGCTTCTTGAATATGAGGTCATCTGTTGCAGTAATGCTCCACCGAGTTGGCACCATTTTTTTATCACGATGCAATCCCAACGTACCCGCGGATAGTATCTCGGCGACTTTATAAACGTCCAATCCGAGGTCATACAGCCCTTTAGCGGATTCTACTGCTCGTAGCTCGTCAGAAACGATGCGTTCTACTTGTTTCGGTATCTTTGGATTCTCGGTGACGTTCATCGTTTCCACGGTCACACTGGCGCCTGTCGGTCGCGTTACATCGGAGAAGGAGAGGTTAAAGGTAGGTTTGCTCTTAAATGTGAGTTCGACATCTACGGGCTGTTTAGCTAACGCTATTTCTGCCATGTCCGAAACAAAGTTGGTTCGCGAGGTCACACTTTCGCCTCGTTTCGCTCGTAACGATGAACTTCTTAGTTCTACTATCTCTTCCATGCCAAGGCCGTGGGCGAACCACTCGCTCGGGTCTTCCAGTCTACCAAGTTCGGCATCGTACTCCTTGCCTTCTAATATGGTCATCGGACCCACACCCACTACAGGATAGCCTCTCCAGCCGACGAAGACGGAAGTAGAAGGGCCAAAGAACTCCTTTGTATCTGCCAGTTTCGCAAACTCAGTTCTTTTCTTCAATCCGGCGAGTAAGGGGCATGTCTTTCTTCCACATAACAGCCGTGATCCTTTGCACGTAATACATAATCGCTGCATTATTAGTCTCTCCTATGCCCCTTTTTGTTTATCGTTGATTCGATTACAATTGTGTTATTTAGGAAAATATTTATGTATACTTAAGTATTGCATATATACTAACATTTATTTTTGCGTTGAAATGAGCATCTATAAAACAAGAAGGAATTACTATTCACACTAAAGAAAGAGCATTAAGTAGACTGTTAGAAGCAAAATAATTCAGTGTGTATCGTCAAATACGTTTATACTATTCTCAATGTTTCTCCGATCCAATCAGTATTCGGGTCTTTTTTGAATATTTCTAAGTGTTTACTAATCCAATTACGATAGCTACCCTCGTAGTTTAAAACGGATAAAAATATTCTGTGAACCAAAGCCATCAGTTTATCGCATGCGTCAATTAAAGCATCAAATTCTCTTTCTGATATTCCTCTATGTGTTATATTGTCTCTAACTGTAATTAGATCCCCTAAGTCCTCTATAATATCACTATATCCTATTTTATAGTAGCCTAAAAACATGGTTAGATTATCTTTGAAACTGTATCTATTTAAACAGGGTAAATTCAAATATAATGCATTTCTACTCTCTGTATCCATACTCAAAGCTCTAAGAGAGTCTTTCATTGGTTTTTTTAATTCCTCTTTAAACCGCTTAAAATCAGTATCATCTAAAATAAATATCCTGGGTGGCTTTTGTGTAGTAGCAAACCTATAAATAAGGGTCTCTAAAACGGTGAATAAACCCAAATATTTAGACTCCAAAAGACTTCTATTTAACGATTCCAGATACCATTCAAGAGCAAAATAGAATCCCAAGTCGGTATCTAAATTATCTGTATATTCGAAAAGGATTTTTTTGAAATAGTTGGATAAGTCGCCATAAGGCGTCAATTCATGTCTCGCAGAGAACTCAGTTCGAATATTTTTCCTTTCTGAATATATCCGTTCATACTCACCTGCACTATTTTGCTCACATAGCACAAAAGAAGCCCAATCAATGTAAGTGCCCTGAGATAACGATGCGAACCGCAATATTTTATTGATTTTGTTAAACAGTAATGATTTGTACGCTTCTATTGTCTGAAGTCTAACATCGTCATTTAGCTCAATCTGAACACCGCCCGTTATACCTGACTTTTTGTAGATTGCTATATCTTTCCATATATCGTCTTCGTACTGAAAAAAGGTAACTTTTCCTTCGTCGATCTCAAAAGTTGACATAAAAGATTTGAGATTGGATACATCAAAGCGACAGAATATTTTATTTGTGGCGGATGTGATTTCTCTATGTTTTAATTTTAGATAATCAGCACTAAAAGCAATATCTCGAAATTCAACTCGCTCACCCATTTGCGGTGAGAAGTCAGAAATACTAAGATGTTCTATGTTTAACTCTTCACCGTCTAGATTTACACATATGCTGAATTTTGTATCTTTGTGAGTGTAAAATAAGTCCACATACGGGACGTGATCATCTCCAATTAATGTTATCGTTCCATCAATAACACCATCACGATACTGTGCACATGTAAACTTAACAGGAATTTCTACATGTCCTAACTCGGTATTTTGGGGTTTTAAACTTCCTTCGCCTTTTCGCTCGAATATCTTCTCTCGAAGTACGCTCATTTTGAAGTCCCCCTGCTTCTATTTTATATCTGAGGCATATAATATGTGCACTGAACTTATGTATTCACCAAAATCAAAGTTGAAAATTAGGGGATAAGAGTGGGAATAATAAATATCACCTTGTTGATAAGACGATCATTCCTGATTTTTTCGTTACGGTTGCCATGTTCATCTTCCCTACTCTACATTTATACTTTATCCTTATAAAATTAGTGTATGCGTGTTCGGATAAGAGATTGACATCTCAACTATTGACAGATTTTATATAGTATGAAAGCGATACATGTGTGTTCGGGTAAGTATTTATTTTCAATTTATGGCCCACAAAAGCAAAAAAAAGACATACAAAAAGTATTTTCGGGACGCAGATTAACGCAGAAGGAATCACAAACTTCTAATTGATTTTGGTCGCTCTGCTCTGCTCTGCGACGGTAAAACGTCGTATGAAAAATAAAAACAAAAAAGATGAATACGTGTAAATCCGTATCGGAAATGTGTTGTTATATTATTTTATTTTTGGGGGTCATTATTTATGTTGAGTCGTACTTAACCGAACACCTATGGATATTTCTTATTCATAAACTTACCTCCCTTTCACTCCACTCGAAGAACATTCCAAGCGTGCTCTCACATCTCATTTTCCTAATAAAAGCATCATTCGGAGTTTCAAAGTATTCCAGATCACGTGCCTTATCAAGCATCGGATATTCTCATGTTTCCATATAATACT
>CBDAFQ010000039.1:0-3429 GCA_965195275.1 uncultured ANME-1 euryarchaeote
TCTTATTGTTGATGTTGCACCGTCGCAAGGTGTGCCGATGGTGAGTGTGTGCGTGGATAGCGGGAGTTGTATTGCATGCAAGATCTGCGAGAAGGTATGCGAAAGCGGTGCGGTTTCCTGGGCTCTGGATGATGTGAAGGATGTAATTAGGATGGCGATAGATTCTGAGGTGTGCACGGGGTGCGGATTGTGTGTTAAGGAATGCTCGATGCAGATATTGCGGCTTGTGCGGAAGTAGTGGATTTGCACAATAAAAGGTGAAAAATGCGATAACCTGTTGTTCCAACTGACTTTTGCTCCACAACAGGCAAAAGCGGCTGAGCTTTTCGTTACAAGTCGCTTGTGCCAACTGTTTTAGTGGAACGGGATAAAGATTTGATGTGCTGGGTGGGCTTTTGCCGTTAGAAGCAAAGTGTCGAGATGTAGGGGAAGGGACATTGTTTGAAATAGTGTTTGCAGATATCATGGATCGAAACAAGACGGTCTTTTGGTACACCAAAATGGACGGCACGAGTCAAAAGGACTGGGTAGATTATTCAGATGATGAAATGGCGGTGGTGCTGAGTGTGGATTCAGAAGATGTTTGTCTGGTTGATATGGACGGGAAAATAACCTCACCGCAGGAGTATAATACTTCGGTGATGGTGACGGCAGGTGAAGAGCCGCAGTATCTTGTTGAAATGTGATCGGCTTCATAGAGGTAACAAAAAATCTAGGTTTTTTATATTTCTATTCCTATGTAAGAGATAAACAGACAAAATGAAGGCAAAAATAGATGCGGAGAGCAGGGTAGTAATACCGGGCACTATTCATAATGAACTGGGTATAAAGCCAAATGATGAAGTAATTGTGGAAAAAATAGCAGATAACGTGATAATCTCAAAATCGTTGAGCCCTGAGGAATTTTTGGAAGAAGCCCATCTCCTCGCAGAGGATATAAGAAAGACAAAGATTCGAAAAATTGACCCTCTAAAGATTAAACAGATCTGGGAAAGATGATTGTCATTGACTTGAATATGTTTGACTATTATTTCGATAGATAAACTTTCAGAGCTATGGCAGAAACCAATTGGTGGAAGAGATGCAACAATAGTAGCAATGATGCAATATAAAGGTGTGAACAGGATTTTTACCCATGATGGTGGATTCAAAGAGTTAAAGTTTTTAGAGGTAATAGACCCAATACCCGAAAAACTTGATAAATAATTACCTCTGTACAAAGGCACTCCGAAGAAGGAAAAAGAGATGTTTTCATGGTTTTGTCTTTTCTGCATGCATGAATTTATATATAAAAAGAAAACTATCTGAAATTGGAGATTTCCTATGACTTACGATGATGAGGATGAATCGTTCGGTTTATATGATGGTGAGTGTCAAGTATGTGGTCTTTTTGGTCGTGTGGATGACCTCATTCTTTGCGAAGAATGCGCAGGTAAACTGGACCGTGATTTAATTCGTCTGCGCGATTGGGACTATTCCGTAACAGCATTTGGTGTTCCTGCTTCCAAGCACGAAGAATTACGTGGCCAAGTCGTGGCGCAATACGGGAAAGAACTTGAGCTCATCGCTTCAAAAGAGAAGAAAAAAAACACAAACACAAGAAAAAACGGAGCGGTAAAATCCGATAACCTGTCGCTCCAACGCGATTGCGAATTGCCTTGTGCCTTTGAGGCGCCGTAAAAAAGTATTTATGTACAGTTGGAGAATCAGGCAAGCGTATTGACCTGCTATTTAGCGCTGATGTTCGTGCGTGGGATTGAAAAGGCACGGATATTCAATCTTAAGATTATGATAAGGGAAGAAGTATAAAGATTAAAAGAATTACTGCTATATTTGAAACCTATCAAAATATAAAACAAGAGAAAAAGTTTTTGATCGTATATAAAGTATAACGGTACTATAACAAGTACTTTTTCGTCATATAATCGACAGCAATATCTAGAATATATTATCCTCTGGTGTTTTGTTGTAAGGCACTCCCGCACCAGCTTTCTTATTAATCAAACCCAGAAGCCCATCTCTTGCATATCTGTTAGACCAATGGTAGTATGCTCCAACAGAGATGCCATACTCCTCATTTATATCCTTTATTTTCACTCCAAACTTCTCATGTGCTAATATCATCTCATGTATTTTTTCAACAATTTTACCAATTTCCGAGGATAACATTTGGATCATTACCATATCACGATATATGTCATAGATCCCATCCAATGTATATTCTGTTAATGCTGTCGTTCAAATGGGAAATATGCCCTTGTTATAGTACAGAATTTAACTCACGACTTCTATAACCTTTTTCGCTATAATTATTAGAAACAGGAAAAGGATAAAGAATATAGCGGGCTTTAGCCCTTTCCTTATCTCGGGATTTATAAAACTACCTGCAACTTCCATAATCACCAATAGCCCTATGAGCAATAGCGTAAGGTAGATTTCAATGCTCTTTATCAGCGAGAAAGAAACAATAGCCCAAAAGGAGATAATAAGGATTATTGCATCTTCTACATCCATTTATCAATCCCCCCTATTTTCCTCACGGTGATTTCCACGAGCTCGTGCTCAATTTCTATTTTAAAACGCTCTACCACTACCAGTTCCTGTATGCACTTAGCAATTGAAAGGATGATCGAGCTGCAAATGGGGCACGCAACCTGTTCGCATGTCTGCGAGCATATTTCTGTCTTCACGCCACCCACGAGCACCCTGATTTCTGCCCCTCTTTCTTCTACTACTATACTCGCTGCGAGACCAAGCGATTTCAAAACCGCGGCGGCACTTTCAACTGCGTGTAACCCGGCATTTGTAAAATCAGTTTCAGAATAACTCTCATACATCTTCATCAGGTCTTTTCCTATGGGCGCTAAGAACAAGCCCATTTCCTTCTCCCTGCCGACATCTGTGATGAAAAACGAGGTTTCATCCAGTTTAGCGAGGTCAAGGTCAAAATTATCATGTAGCGGTATAAATATCCCGCCTTCAGGCAGATTGTCATAAGCAGGGATATAAACTGCGTTGCTCTTCAGTTCTAACGAATTAATGAGGCTCTTAGATAGCTGAAAGTAAGGCAAAACCATTGCTTTAAAAGCATCGGTCTTGATGTATTCTGAGGTTGAAAAGGTAAGGACAATAACACCTAAAAAAATACCGCCTATTCCGACATTTATCACGCTCTGATCACCGTCCATAGCGCCTTTGAATGCAAATACCGCACCCATTGCTATCAACACACCTCCGGCGATGTACTTGCCTTTCTTCATTGTTATAGGTAGTATTAATATTTGCATGTAATTAGTCAAAATCCAGGGGATATTAAGTAATTTCACTGTTAGTCTTACTTATATAGCATATATCTACTACCATATAATGGTATGTATATAGGAATGCGAAAGATAGTTGTTCTGACCATATTCCTCCTGCTGTTGCTGC
>CBDAFQ010000040.1:0-10475 GCA_965195275.1 uncultured ANME-1 euryarchaeote
TGCGTAAGCGTTTCTATCGTACGAGCTGCTCGTCTATACGCTCTTATTTTGAACGGGTTCTCTCCTTTCACCTCAAAAATGTCCGCTATTTCGTCAAAAATACGTGCCATGTCGAGGTTTATCATTTTTTATTCTAACTAATTATTTCCATAAACTCCGCCTCATCAATAATCTTCACGCCAAGCTTCTCCGCCTTCTCCCGCTTGGACCCTGCTTCCTCTCCGGCCACCACATAATCCGTCTTCGTAGACACGCTCAACGCTACTTTACCGCCTAATCGCTCCACTAAGCTCTTCGCTTCCTCTCGCGCCATAGAGATTCGGCCAGTAAACACGAACGTCTTCCCTTCCAATTTCGCTTCTGCCGCAGCCTCTTTCTTTTCATACCACACTCCAGCCCGCTCCAACTTCCCTAACAAATCATTCGTGCCGCCCTGTCCGAAGAACAAAATAATGCTCTTCGCTACTTCCGGCCCTATCTCCGGTATGCCTACCAAATCATCATAATGGGCATTCTGCAATGTTTCCATATCACTGAAATTATCAGCGAGAAGAGATGCGGTATGCGCCCCCACATGCCTTATTCCCAGAGCATAGATGAGCCGAGAAAGAGTAGTATGCTTGCTCTTTTCCAGCGCATTCAATATGTTCCGCGCCGATTTGTCCCCCATCCGATCCAGCTTCAAGAGCTCCTTTTTTGTTAAGAAGAACAAATCAGCGGCATCCGAAACCATATCCATATCACATAACTGCGCTATTACCATCTCACCCAGCCTATCTATGTTCATTGCGCGAAGCGAAGCAAAATGCTTTAGCCGCTCCTTCAACTGTGCACTGCACGAAACACCAATACACCGCACAATTGGTCCCTCTTTCAACACGTCCGCGCCGCAGATCGGGCATCTATCAGGCATCCTGAATTCTTTCTCCGCGCCAGTCCGCTTCGATTTTATCACGCTCACAACCTCCGGTATAACATCGCCGGCCCTTTCCACCACTACAGTATCACCTATCCGGACATCCTTCCTTCTCAACTCATCTTCGTTATGCAATGTCGCCCTACTTACAGTCACGCCACTTATCTGCACAGGCTCTAATATCGCAACAGGCGTTAAAGCTCCTGTACGCCCCACCTGCACCACAATGTCATTCACGGTTGTAAACTCTTCCCTCGCAGGAAACTTGTATGCAATCGCCCACCTGGGACTACGCGAAATGAGCCCCAATCTTTCTTGCTGCTCTATCCCATTTACCTTCACCACCATACCATCAATCTCATAATCCAGCTCATCTCGTTTCTCTTTCAGTTCATCATGATATTTGATCACGTCCTCGAACTTCTTAAACCGTCTTATCAACGGGCTTACTTTAAATCCTATCATATGCAAAAACTCTAATACATCCCACTGCGTTGAAAACGTCTTCCCTTCCGTTCTCCCAATGCCATAAGCAAAGAAATCAAGGGGTCGAGAGGCAGTAACCCTCGAGTCAAGCTGTCTCACAGAACCAGCCGCGGCATTCCTTGGATTCGCAAACATCCGATCCCCCTTCGCGCCTAACAAATCATTAAGCTCTTTGAATTTGCTCACCGGCATGAATACCTCGCCTCTTACTTCCAGTAAAGGTGCTGTCTCCGAGAGGATACGTAGAGGTAGTGTCTTTACCGTCTTAAGATTCTGTGTTATATTCTCGCCCGTCTTCCCATCGCCTCTTGTACTCCCCACAATGAAGACGCCATTCTCATACACGAGTTCCATTGCCAGTCCGTCTATCTTCGGCTCCACCACGTACTCTATCTCTTCCACGCCAAGCATCCGTCTCACCCGCTCATCGAAATCTCTTACCGCTACCTCGGTATTAACACTATTCAAACTCAGCATCGGTATGCTGTGCTTGTACGTCCCGAATTCCGCCACCGGCTTCGCCCCTATCCGCTGTGTTGGCGAATCTGGCGTTATCAACTCGGGATACTTCCGCTCAAGCTCCTCTAACTCCACGAATAGACGATCATATTCGGCATCTGAAAGCTCCGGCTCATCCAAAACATAATATCGGTAATTGTGATAGTGGATTTTTGCCCTTAACTGCGCTATATAGCCCGTTACTGTTTCCTTTCCCCTTTCACTACCCATATTTATATATTAAGCCAGTATTATGATTAATACAATGAGGTAAAAGAAACATGGCAGAAGAAGCGGAAAAAACAGAGACATTAATACCCAGTCCTGATTACTTAGCCAGTGGTGTTCACATAGGAACGCAGCAAAAAACAGGTGATATGAAAAGATTTATCTACCAGGCAAGACCCGACGGTTTGTATCTATTAAATATAGAAACTTTAGATGAGCGACTGAAGTCAGCAGCACGGTTTTTGGCAAATTATGACCCCCCCTCCATATTAGTTGTATCATCAAGAGAATATGGGCATCATCCAGTGAGCATGTTCGCGGAGGTTACGGGGGCTGCGGCAATAGTCGGAAGGTTCATACCAGGAACTTTAACGAATCCCGGATGCGAGTACTTCACTGAGCCTGCCATACTGGTCGTGACCGATCCAATGACCGACGAGCAGGCATTACGGGAAGGCGTGGCGGCAAGTCTACCCATCGTGGCGCTATGCGATACAAACAATTCAACTTCTGAGCTAGATTTTATCATTCCCACGAATAACAAAGGTAGGAAAGCGCTTGCCACTGTTTATTGGCTGCTTGCAAGAGAAATGCTGCGGGAGAGGCTCCGTAGCGTAGGTAAAGAAGAAGAGTTCATATTCAATTACTCGGTAGATGATTTTGAGGCTGATATGTAGGCTAGGCTAGGGTAGGGGAGGGAGCTGAGAAGTGAGAAGACCGGTAGTGGCGGGAGCCTTTTATGAGGGTGAAAGAGCAGGTTTGGAAAGGCAGTTAAATGATTGCTTCGCCGGTATAACGAGAGAGGAAGACGAGCGTGTTATCGGTGCGGTAGTTCCTCACGCGGGGTATATGCATTCGTGCACTGTAGCTGCGGGTGCCTACGCCAAACTTCCCAGCGCGGACATCTTTGTCATCCTCGGTCCTAACCATCAAGGCATAGGTTCGCTCGTTGCTGTTTCCACGGACACCTGGGAAACGCCTTTAGGTGCGGTAGATATAGACAGAGCATTTGTGGAGGCACTACCAAAACGGATTATAGACCTTGATGAAAATGCGCATAGATACGAGCACGCCATAGAAGTTCAACTCCCTTTTATTCAATTCCTCTTCCATGAAAAATTCACTTTCGTCCCTATTTGCATGAGTTTAAGCGACGAAGATACTGCGAAAGAGGTAGGAAATGAGTTAGCAGACACGATTGCAAAAACGGATAAGAAAGTGGTTATGCTCGCATCTTCGGATTTTACCCATTATGAACCCGAGGGGATAGCAAGGGATAAGGACGAATACGTAATCGAAGCGATAAAAGCGTTAGATGTATCTAAGTTCTACAATAGAGTGTATGCACGAAATGTGACCGCATGCGGTATTGGACCGATAGCAGCAGTAATGCACGCGGCAAAAAGACTCGGTGCAAGGGAAGGGGAATTAGTGTCATACGCAACAAGCGGTGACAGCACGGGTGATCGGTCCAGCGTTGTCGGATACGCAGCCATCACATTTTCTTAATTTTTAGTTAGTTGCGACATGCGCGGGAAAAAGAGGAAGTACGATTGTAGACTGTTTTTTGACGAGCTATCGGAGAGCGACTATGTTATAAAGGAAAAAGGGATGACGACCCTTATTACCCCTACCTGTGCGAGATGCAATAGACTCTTTGGCGTTGGAGAAGTGGAAGAAGTAGAGAAAAGGGGAAATATAGCCAGGATAAAAATAAACGATTTGACCTCCGCTCTTAATATCTATACAAATAAACAACATATAAGCAATAATACCGCCGAGAAAAGAGACTTCGTAGCTTTTAGCGGTATCTTGCATGCTCGTGAAGGTGCCGGGAACGTTAGCGTGCTGGCTGAAAAGGTAGAGGAGGTAGAGGAAAACGCGAGAAATAATTGGGTACTAACCACTGCAAAGAGGACAATGGAGCGGATAGAATTGCTTCGAAATCGTTCTTTTGATTGGCAAAGTCCCGCCATTGCTGAAGACAATACTAAAAAGGGCGCTTTTATGAAAGCGCAGGAGCACTATGCGATTTGTGATGACAAGCTGGATGAACTAGCGAAGATGGCGATAACGGCGGTAAATGGCGTGTGGCAGAAACACAGTAAAACGACGAGGGAGATGATATTAGAGATATTTAAAAATACTAAGTGTATGGAGCATGATAAATTAATAAAAGAGCTTATGAAGAAAGGGTTTGAGGAAGCGTGGGTAGAGGAAGTAATTGACGAGCTTATTGCGGGCGGGCGCTGCTATGCACCTGAGGCAGGAATGCTGGAGGTTGTAGAAGGATGACCGTAGAAGTGATAGGAAAAGGGAAATGGATGCAATTGCCGCGAGAGGTTCTGATTGGTCATGACGTGCTACAAGAGGTGGGTACCGTGTGCAAGCAGTTAGATATAGGTAAAAGAGCCATTATTGTTACCGGCAGGAAGACAAGAAAGATAGCGGGAGAGAGTGTGCTTGAGATTTTATCTGATTCAGGATACGAAATCAACCTGGTAGAAGTGAGTTCTATAACTAGGGAAAACATAGAAAGCGTGAAAAAAAAGGCTCTGGAAGATAAAGCTGAGTTCATGCTCGGCGTGGGTGGAGGGACTAAAATAGATACAGGCAAAATAGCCGCTTTTGAGCTACACGTACCATTTATCGCTGTTCCTACTATCGCTTCTCACGATGGAATAGCATCGCCAAGGGCATCTATAAAGGACAAGGATATGGGCAACAGTCCGGTTTCCATTCAGACGCATGCACCACTGGCGGTTGTTGCCGATACAGCCATATTAGCTTCGGCCCCGTACAGGTTTACTGCTGCGGGCTGTGGCGATATTCTTGCCAACTATACTGCTGTCCGGGATTGGCAACTCGCAGACCGCATAAGGAACGCGGAATTCAGCAGTTACGCCGCGGCCCTCTCTGAGATGACCGCAAATATGATTATGGAGCACGTCAATGAGATAATGAAAAAAGATGAAAAATCAACCGGGACGGTGGTAAAGGCATTAGTTTCCAGTGGTGTTGCAATAAGCATCGCCGGGTCATCAGCACCTGCTTCTGGCTCAGAGCACAAATTCAGTCATGCTCTGGATATGATAGCGGAAAAACCAGCGTTACATGGCGAACAATGTGGTGTCGGTACCATAATGATGACCTATCTGTATGGCAATAACTGGCAGCGGATCCGAGATGTGCTGAGTAAGATTGGCGCTCCAACGACCGCAAAAGAATTAGGCGTTACCGATGAAGAGATAGTGGAAGCGCTGACACACGCTCATGAGATAAACCCTGGCCGGTATACGATATTAGGCGATTTGGGACTCACACATGAAGCGGCAGAAAGACTTGCACTCGCTACCGAGGTGACCGGATAAAGATGGAAGAAGGAAGGATAGTAACGTTAATCGGTGCAAAATATGCAAAAGTAGGAGAAGAGTTCTTTTTTTTAGGGCTGTCGGAGAGATGCGAGCTGTGCAAGTTAAAACATTCTTGCAGGACCCTCACGATTGACAGAAGATATCGGATAGAGAAAGTAAGAGATGAGATAAAGCATGACTGTTACATCCACGAAGATGGTGTATGTGTAGTAGAAGTAATAGAACCCCCTGCAACGGTAGCGATAGAAGCTAAATTCGCTTTCAAAAATTCTAAAATCGTTTTTAAGTCACCGAAATGCGAAGAAACCGATTGCGAGCTTTATGACTCTTGCCATCCCGCGGGTCTGAGAGAAGGAGATAGCGGTACTATAATAGAAGTGACCGATGATCCTAATGTTGCATGCAAAAAAGGGCGAACCTTAAAAGTAGTGAAAATGCTCCAAGAACGCAAATAGGTGAATTGTGACAGTATAGCATAGGAATAAAACAATGTCTAATACTACTTTCGTGGGCGTAGATCATGGTACTGTCGGAATAAGATTCGCAGGGTTAGAAGATGGAAACAGGCGAGCGATAGCGGTTTTCGAGCTTTCGCGAAAGGCCGCCGCAGAGATGAGCGGCGAGAAGATAATAAGGGCGGTAGAGGTTGGATTAGATATAGAAGAGATAAAATTGACGGCCATGTGTTATTCGATGGGTGATGATTTTTCCATTATAACCGATATAAAAAAGGTAAAGAATAGAGGACTAAAAAGTGAAAAAGGGGCTGGTGCAAGGATCGGCGGTGGGACTAAGGTGTTTGATGCGATAAAAGATGCAGGAATACCCACGATAATGATACCTGGCATACATGCAGGTAGCGAAAAAATAGATCCACGTATGAAGTTCTTTTCTCATTGCGCGAGCCCAGAAAAGGTGGGTGTTGCATATAACATATATAAAAAGGGAAATGAGAACTTCATTTTCTCTGACATCAGCTCTAATACCGTTACGATGGCTGTTGCAAAAGGGATAATAATAGGGGCGATAGATGCATGTATCCTCGCACCAGGCTTGTATCAAGGACCAATTGACCTTCAGCTTTTGAGATTGATTGACGAGGGTGAGCTAAGCGCAAACGAAGCTTTCTCGAATGCCGGCATCTTACGTAAGAGATGGCAGAAAGAAAAGGACGAGCCGTTGTTTTACGATGCTCTGTCTTTATTTGTTGCAATGGAGATTTCAGCGATGCGCGTTCTCATGCGGGATTACGATGCACCCAACGGTGACGTTTTCTTGACAGGGTCAGAGGGCGAAAAAGCAGGTATAACGGCGAGAATAAATCGTCTTTTGGATGTTAAAAGCAAGACAGTGACAAGGTACAGTGCTGCGATAGGCTGTGCAGAAATAGCTAAGGACGTTTTCTACGGCGAGAGGGACATATTGGGCATAGAAGTAGAAAAAGAGATTATTTGACTTTCATGCCTTTTCTTTTTATAATAGGACGTATCGCCCCACATGCGTCACATTTCAGCACCCAAACACGATCCATCTTCGTGAAGTGTGTATCTGGCTTCTTACACTCCCCGCACAGCACATACTCATCCAAATAGCGCTGAATTTGATTCTCTATTTCACTTGTGGTGAATCGTCCCTGGAAAATTACCCTATCTCCTATTATCTTACCCGCTGTCCCTAGTTCATTCAACAAAAATTTCATTACATGCTCCTGTTCCCGATTTATGTAATTGCAAACAACATCAAAATTGTCGAATATCGTGGTCTTTCCCTCTACAAATACCTTTAGTTGAGGTATAGAGAAACGAGAATCAGTAGTCTTTGTACTCGGTAATTGCTTCAAAGCCTTATCTAAGAATTTGATATATTCATCCATTTTTACTTTTGCACCTGCGCGATAGTCGAGTTATACCCTGAGCGAACGCCGAGGAAGGGATTCGAACCCCTGTGTCCCTTGTGGGACACCGGCTCTCAAGGCCGGCGCTTTAGTCCGCTAAGCTACCTCGGCCGCTTCTTTGCTTCACGGCTTTTTCTCCACCCAATTATACGACCTCATCCGCCTCGATCGCCCAAACCCGCAGGCCACACAGTATTTTGCATGTATCCCATAAGAGACACGACCACATCTTCTGCACATGAGGTGCGACCTCTTCTGCCTTTTGCCCTGTGACGGTGTTCCTTTCACCATGACTCCTTCTCTCCTGCTTCTTCACTTTTACTTTTAGTTTTACCCTCATCTTTTTCCACATCTTTTTTCACTGTTGGTGAGATATAGACCACGTTGTCGCCCCTTACCAGGATTTCGCCCATAAGCGCCTTAACAATGGCGTCCCCATTCAATTCTTCTGCATCACTTAACACCAAGTTCATATGCAAGTCATACCCCTCCAGCGTCCCTCTAAACTCTCTGGCCCCTCTAATTCGCACTATAACGGGAGACCTCAGCGATTTGTTTAATATGTCTAACGGCTTAAGCTTTGTCACCATATCCATCATCTGCTCCTTTTTCTTTACTTTTTACTGCGCTACTTGCTACCCGTATCGAGTATTTTATAGTAGTATAGAATAATAGGATAGCATATATCTTTATTTCCCTTTCTTATATTATATTATTAAAGTTCAGGGAGAACAGAAAAAATGGCAAAGTCATTTTATGGATATATAAGCGATACGTGGAAGAGACCAGTAGCATCACATATGCGAGAACTCCGGCTGAAAAGATTAGTAGTATGGAGGAGAGAGCCAGCAGTTATAAGATTAGAACGGCCAACGAGACTTGATAGAGCACGCTCTTTAGGGTATAAAGCGAAACCTGGCATAATCATAGTTAGAGCAAAGGTAAGAAGAGGCGGGCGGAGGAAATCACGACCAAAACACGGTAGGACAACTAAAGGTATGGGCGTGCATAAATTGACGCCCGGGAAGAGCTTGCAGCGGATTGCAGAAGAGCGAACTTCAAGAAAATATCCAAACATGGAGGTCCTTAATTCTTACTGGGTGGCGGAGGATGGAAAGAGGAAATGGTATGAAATAATCCTCGTCGAGCCCACTAATCCCGTGATAAAATCGGATAAGAATCTGAATTGGGTTGCTAATCCAGCGAATAAACGAAGGGTTTTTAGAGGGCTGACCTCAGCGGGGAAAAAGGGGAGGGGTTTAGTTCGCTGAACTGAATAAAATAGGCGCGGTAGATTTACCGCTTCACGGAGGAAAAGCACCTTACTGGTTAGTGAAGCGGATGAAAAACTTAGCTCATGCTATCTTCAAGACGGTAGTAGACGAATATGGTGTTAATGGCGCTATAGAGAAATTATCAGATCCGCTCTGGTTTCAATCGCTATCCTGTGCATTGGCTTACGACTGGCATAGCAGTGGAACCACAACAGTGGTCTGCGGCGTTTTGAAGTCGGTTATTGACCCGGAGGAGTTTGGTATTGGTGTGGCGGGAGGAAAAGGAAAAGCATCGCGGAATACCTTATCGGACCTAGATGCAATGGGCGAGAAGCTAAAGCTCAGCGATCGTAAGATAGAAGAGTTGAAATACGCAAGTCGAATATCCGCAAAGGTGGATAATGCATGTATACTGGATGGTTATCAGCTCTATCATCATTCGATGTTCGTCACAGAGAAAGGAGAATGGGCGGTGATCCAGCAAGGGATGAACTCCGGCAACAGATATGCCCGGCGATACCATTGGCTCTCATCCGCGGTAAAGAGCTATGACGAAGAGCCGCACCAGGGTATAGTAGGTTTTTTGCAGGACAATGTGCTCGACATGACTTCAAAAGAGAGCGGGGGATGTAGAGATACAACAGTAGACCTTGCAAATACAAAACCTAAAGAATTAGAGCGGGCATATAAAGAGCTTGAGGGCCGCATGAATAGTATAAAAATGATACAGCGCGGTCAGAAGACTCTTTCTGAGTTTGATGGAGTATCAAAAGAGGCGAATAGATGCAAAAACGTAGAAGACGTTATTTACCGGTTACCGCGAAGAGTGAACTGGGATGCACTTCGTGTAGCCTATGACAAGCAGCCGGCAAATTATGAGCAGTTCCTGTGCATAAAAGGTATAGGACCTGCGACAGTGCGTGCATTAGCGCTTATTGCCGAGTTGATATATGGTGAGGAGCCGAGTTGGCAGGACCCTGTTAAATTCTCGTTCGCATTTGGCGGGAAAGATGGTGTGCCCTATCCAGTGGATAAGAAGACGATGGACGAAACCACGGAGATATTGAACAATGCGCTTACGGAAGCGAATTGTATCCGGAAAGGTTGAATGTATATCTATAGAACCACAAGAATACATACATCTAAAGTATTTGAATGTATAGCTAAGCTAATCTTAAAAACCACGAGATCAAATACTATAAAGACGTAACTAGAATAGGTAGAATATGATGAAATTTTCGCCAGCATCAGAAAGTCAGATTACGAGAGCTATAGTAGCGGAATTTACAAAAGAATTTGTGGACTGCGTGAAGACAGACGTAATAATAGTAGGTGGTGGTCCATCGGGATTAATAGCAGGTAAGGAACTGGCATCCCGCGGTGTAAAGGTATTGATTATAGAGCGGAACAACTATTTGGGCGGTGGGTTCTGGCTTGGCGGATTTTTAATGAATAAGCTCACGGTTCGATCACCGGCAGAAAGCGTCTTAGCTGAACTTGGAGTGCCACATAAGGAATATAGTAAAGGGTTATACGTTGCAGATGCGCCACAAGCATGCTCGAAATTAATTGCGGCAACATGCGATGCAGGTGCGAAGATATTGAATATGGTGGCTCTAGATGATGTAGTTCTGCATAACGATAAAGTGAGCGGGGTAGTGATAAATTGGGCTGCTGTTGCGGCTCTGCCACGAGAAGTAGCTTGTGTTGACCCGATTTCATTGGAATCTGAGCTTGTTATTGATGCAACAGGTCATGATGCGTCAGTGGTGAAGAAATTAGAGGAAAGAGGGCTGCTTAAGATA
>CBDAFQ010000041.1:0-14587 GCA_965195275.1 uncultured ANME-1 euryarchaeote
TTTATATATATCGGCAACCTTTTTCTCTTTGGACTTACTTACTTTATTGATATAGGCGGAAACATATATATAGATGATTATCGTTTTGTTTGGCCCACCGGGCTCAGGAAAAGGAACGCAGGCGAAACTACTGGCAGAAAAATATGGCGTACCGCATATATCAACCGGCGACATATTACGCGAAAATCTTAATAACGAGACGAAACTAGGACTCAAAGCCAAGACATACATGGACAAAGGCGAATTAGTACCGGACGATGTATTGATAGGGCTAATAAAGGACCGCTTATCGCAGCCGGACTGTGCCTCGGGATTTCTGCTGGATGGTTATCCGCGAACGTTACCACAGGCAGAAACGTTAAGCAAGATCTTGTCTGAGCTGGGCAAGAACCTGGATGTTGTACTCAATATAGACGTACCCGCTGAAAAATTGCTAAAACGACTTGCCGGGAGAAGGATGTGCGTCTGTGGAGCAAGTTACCATATCTTGTTCAACAAACCGAAGCAAGAAAGTATCTGTGATCTTTGCGGTAGCAAGCTTTATCAACGAGACGATGACAAAGAAGAAGCGATTATGAATCGTTTGGACGTTTATCAGAATCAAACCCGGCCGTTGATAGACCATTACACGCAGGCAGGCGTGATGTTAACGATAAATGGTGCGGCAGATATAGAAGTGGTGTTTAACGGAATTTGCAGGATGCTTGATGAGTTACGCAAATAAAATAATTTACCCGAACCGTATCATTTTCCAATGATTTTTAAGACACAGATTAACGCAGATTAACACAGATTTAAAGTAGCGTCTGTGTAACTCTGTGAAATCTGTGTCTTTGTATGATAATTATCAAAACGGGTAAACTATTTACTAGGAGTTCCCTTAGACACTACCCTCTCAGCTCTGGCAGAACGATCTTCATGAAACTTGTTGCTATTATCAAGATCATCGGCCCTAAGAACAGACCCAGAAAACCAAATATACACACACCAAAGATGTATGCAAGGAGTAACGCGCCAACATGTACGTATCTTTTGCTTATGTACGGTCTCAGAGCGTATTCCGGCACAGAATCCACCACAAGAAACATAACAACAATGAATAACAGAATGAACCACCATGCCGTGAAGAGAATACCCTTTAGATATGCCTGAATCACTAGATAGATAGTCAATGGAACCCAGATCAATTTCACTCCGACAATTGGTATGAAGATCCCAATTCCGCACAGTATTCCAAACAGGAGAGGATATGGTATCAACAACTGAGGTGGTGCAATGAGATTAAGGAGATAGAAAGTTACAATAGCAACCAAGGCGGTTAAAATCGCCGTCAGGATATTACCGAAGTATACCTGGTAAAGGGCAGAATCAACATCATCAAAGAACTTCTTTGCTAGCTCTGTTTTGCCACCCATGAATGTATCGGTTATCCAAGCCATGAGTTTAGCACCATCCTTCAGCAGATAATATGCTATTACAAAAGTAAGGAACAACTTGAGTGAAAAATCGAAATACCGGGACATTGTGCCCGAAAAAACGGATAATTGTGTTATGAATACACTCCATTTATCGCCCTGAGTGATCAAATTAGAAATATCCGCCAGGTTTATGCTACTTGCAATCTCTTTAATTCTTTTGACTATTTCATGCACATAACTCGTGTACCCGAAACCGGAATTTACAAAAAATTTACTCGATTCAATATATGCAGTACTCAATATATAACTGCATATAAGGACTAGTGGCAGGACAATAAAGAATAACGAACAGAAAGCACCCACACGCTCGTATTTGTATCTCTTGACAAATCTACGGTATACCGGTCTCGCAACGTAGTAAACGAAAATCCCATAAATTATCACATCACAGAAACGGAATAACACGTAGACTAACAGAGCAATGGAAATCAGACCCAGGATCAGCCAGCATAACTTACCGTCCCTTATATTCATGTCTCTCCTACCTCCACAATTTTACGTCTGCTTTTTGCACCCGAAACGATTCTTACGTCTGCGTTGAAGTATCGGGACAATAACATAACTACCGCTTTATTTGCCTTGCCTTTTGTTGGAGGCTCTTTCACCCTAATTATCATTGGTTCCGCATCTATTATCTCTTCCGTTTTCGAATTGGGAATGACTTTTATCGCTATCCTTTTCATCGTACTATATCTTTACAACTTCCTATGCGTGAATTCCTTCGCATCTGTCCCTACGTACGGAGCTACGGTATGCCCCTTGCCGACAAGTAGATATTTATAGATGACTAATCCATCCAAACCCACAGGACCTCTTGCATGCACCTTATACGTGCTTATACCCACTTCGGCGCCCTTACCGTACCGGAACCCATCACTGAACCGAGTTGAGGCATTGTGCATTACCGATGAAGAATCAACAAACTGCAAGAACTTACGCGCGTGCTCTTTATTTCCCGTGACAATTGCATCTGTATGTCCCGATCCGTACTGATTGATATGTGCAATGGCTTCGTCCACATCGTCAACCACTTTGATTGAGATGATCAAGTCGTTATATTCAGTACGCCAATCTTCTTCGGACGCCGCTTTTATCTCGTTTTTGGCTTCCATGACTTGCATTGTCCGTTGACATCCCCGGACCTCAACGCCCGCACTCTGATACCGCTTGACCATCAGTGGTATAAATTCAGCGGCAATTGCAGTATCCACAAGCAAAGTCTCGGCGGCATTACAAACCGCAGGATATTGCACTTTAGAATCGAAACATACCTCTAACGCCATATCACAATTGGCATCTCGGTCAACATAAACGTGACATACGCCCTCAGAATGACCAAGGACCATGATGCTGGAGTTATCTTGTATATATCTTACGAATTGGTCGCTACCACGAGGCACTAGGAGGTCTATATACTCATTCAATTTTAACATCGCATTTACGTCCTCTCGCGTTTCAACTAATTGTATCCAGCCTTCGGGTATTCGATCGTCTTCAGAAGAGGCTTTTGCTACAATCGCAAATAGCGCTTCATTTGAATACCTTGCTTCCGAACCCCCTTTCAACATTACGGCATTCCCGGTTTTCAGGCAGAGCGAGGAGATCTGAACCAGCACATCGGGTCTCGATTCAAATATCGCGCCGATGACACCAATAGGGCACGATACCTGATAAAGCTCCAAATCCGTATCTAACTCGATTGCCGAGATCGTTTTACCTACCGGGTCATCTAATTTCGCAACATCTCGCACACTCAATATTAGCTCATCTAGCTTTGAATCGTTCAATTTTAATCGGTCAAGCAATGACTTGGACATCTTACCTGTTTCTGTTAGCCGTAACGCATCTGCAATATCCTTCTCATTTGCTGCCAGTATTTGGGCTCTATCCTTATCAATGGAATCCGCGATTCTTAGCAGTGCTTTATCCTTATCTGCAGTTGTCGCATTAGCCAATATTAATGCCGCTTCTTTCGCTCTCTTCGCCTTTTCCACTATACTCATAACCATTTTTATGTGAACATCCTAAAAATTATCATACCTACCTGTTAGATAAAAAGGGTGAAGGTTTAAAAACTAACGCTTTTATCTTGAACAAACTAAAATAAATTATTGACGCAGATTAACGCAGATTAACACAACACTTTTTCTTTTTTTACAAAAAGAAAACCAGTGCTAAAAGAAAAACACAAATGTTCTTTTGGTAAAGCTTTTCTTTTTAAGAAAAGGTTTGTGTAAATCCGTGTCTTTAAGAGAAGGTAGTTATGCTTTATATATAATGGAAAAGCGCAAAATAGTTCCGCGGGTGCAGGCATCGACCGCGAAGATTTGGTCGCTATGTAATAGCCAGGGGCTACTACCGATCCATAGGGTATTACTTGGTCATGACGGGTCTATGACGAGTCTTCTGGAGCTGATCTCATGCTGCGAAGTTGCGATTCGAACAATCAAGCAAGCGGTAGTTCCTTGCCCTTCGGAAGCTGCGGACCTACTCGCGGTAGACATTGGCGAGCCGGCAAATGAACGTGAGATTATAATTGTTCGAAAGACCGATGATCTACCGCTACTCTATGCGCGCTCTTACACACCTTTATCAAGGCTAAAACCTGGGTTCAAAACCGATCTGATGAGGGCGGACATCCCGATCGGCAAGATTATGCAACGGCATCGAATCGAGGCGAGGCGAGAGATACTGGATGTCGGCTATCTGGAAAGTAACCGTCAGCTTGAGGTGCTGTTGGCTCGTCCCGGCCCTTACCTCTGGCGAGTGTATAATATTATTACACACGGGAAACCGCTGATTACTGTTAATGAGTGCTTTCCTGTCGCGCTATGAAACCTTTCTTTAGGAAAGAAATCTTTACCAACAACCTTTCTTTAGGAAAGAAAGCTTGACCAAAGAAACAAGGTTATTTTTGCTGCGCAAAAACAAGGGTGCAGTCATTGCAAAGACGATGAAAATGTTGGCTCCGATGGATGAAAACTTAAAAAATCACTTGATTTTTCGATTATCTGATCATGTAAGCTTTTATATCTTCATATTATTTTGTTGATAAAGATGAGGATAGAAGAGATAAGAGCGGATTTCCCAATATTGAACACGGGAGTTATATACCTGGATAGTGCAGCGACTAGTTTGACGCCCGAGCCCGTTTTGGATGCGGTATTGGACTATTACAGGAATTACAACGCAAATGTAGGTCGAGGTGTGCATCGATTAGCTCGTATGGCATCACAGCGCTATGAAGATGCACGCAGAAAGGTAGCAGAAGGGATCGGTGCCAAATCGCAGGAGCTTATCTTTACAAAGAATACTACGGAAGCCATAAATATAGTGGCTTCTGGTATGGGGTTGAAGAAGGGTGATAAAGTCATAACCAGCTTGTGGGAACACCATTCCAACCTCTTACCGTGGATACGTGCAAAGAACGAATTGGGTATAGATTTAGAAGTGGTGAAACCCAGTACTGCGAGTTCAGAAGCCAAGCTCGAAGCATCTGATTTTGATGCTATTATAGATGAAAAGACGAGATTAGTGGCGATAACGCATGTCTCTAACGCGCTTGGTTCAATAATGCCGGTAGAAGAAATATCGAGAATGTGCGATGAGAATAACGCACTTTTACTTCTTGACGCTGCGCAGTCAGTACCACATATGCGAATAAATGTAAAGGAACTGGGTTGTGATTTCCTCGCCTTCTCAGGGCATAAGATGCTCGGACCTACGGGCACCGGTGCTTTATACATCAAAGCGGAACTTATGGCTGAAATAGAGCCGCTTACGGTCGGTGGTGGCACGGTAGAAGATGCCTCGTTCGTTGATTATCGACTGAAAGGCGGGTATGAGGAATTTGAAAGTGGTACGCCAAACATAGCAGGAGCGATAGGTCTCGGTGCAGCCGTTGCGTATTTAGAGAAGATAGGACTGGACAAGGTAAAATCATGGGAGGATAAACTGGCAAAGCGGCTTATAGAAGGTTTGCAAGACATACCCGGAGTCGAAATTTACGGCTATGGCTCTGATGCCTTTAGGATTGGTGTGGTATCTTTTAATCTGAAAGGGCAGACCCCAAATGAAGTTGCTTTATTGTTGGACAAAGAAGCAAGCATAGCTGTAAGGTCGGGGCATCACTGCTGCATACCGCTGATGGACTATCTTGGGCCGGGTGTCGAGGGAACAGTAAGGGCTTCAGTGTATTTATATAATACGGAAGAAGAAGTGGAGCGATTTTTAGATGTTTTGGCGCGAGTAAGTAACGGTGGCTAAAGGTAAAAATCCTCGACCTGCAATGAAATTACAATTATTATTTATCCAGTTCATAATGCACCACCGAGATGCATTGCGAAGCGAGATAAGTGATAGAGCCAAGCGAAATCGTCTCGTGCTCAAAACGCGCAACAAAAGCAGCTTCTTCTATCGGTAGTCCTTCGTGGTCGCCGAGGATAAACACCGGATTCGCTTTTAGTTTTACACTTGCTATGTCTATGCCGTTTTCATGTAATATGTAAAAGGAGTTCCCTTCAGAACCCAACTTCTCGATCAACTGCTGAAAACTGAGTTTGCGTACGCTTATCCCCGGATTCTTCCTCTTTGATGCCAATGTTTTCTTTATCCATGCCGCTATGTTTCTTTCATCTGGAGATACACCTCTCAATCTGTCCCCGTAAAAGGAGATGACCACGGGTGGGTTGGGGGTACCACAGGCAACTACATGGATGCATGTATCCCTTCTCAAATCATGGCTTATCCAAAGAGCGTTGCAAATACATCTTGCAACAAGGTCCATTCTACCCCCGCTACCTGGTAGATCGTCTAAAGTGAAATCAGGACTTGTAACAGCTTTACTTGCATATATGATAAATTGTTTCATTCGCTTTTTATAGTATTAACTTGGAGTGTGTAAAAGTTTTATGATGCAAGAAAAGGAAAGTTAACAAGAAAATAAATTGTCGACACAGATTAACACTGATTAACACAGAAAAAAATTAAATCTGTGTAAATCTGCGTCCTAAATTAAATATGTAGGAGTTATACTATATTCATCCGCCTCCTTTATTCACAATCTCATAAGCAACCTCTTGCGCCTTCTCCTTTATCTCCTCTTCTCCCTTTACCTTCCGCTCCTCCATTAAAATCTCACCATCGCATATCACGGTATCAACACAGCTCCCGTTTGCAGAATAGACGATATTCGAGATTAAATTATGGTTTGGCACCAGATTCACATTCTTTAAATCCAACAGTACAACATCTGCCAGCTTCCCCTCGGCGATTTCTCCTGCGTTTATCCTGAACATTCGTGCGGCGTTACCTGTTGCGAGCCCAAAGGCTTCTTTCGCCGGCATGCATGTCGGATCGCCGGAATACACCTTATGAAGCAAAGAAGCTATCTTCATCTCTTCAAACATGTCAAGGTTGTTATTAGAAGCACAGCCATCGGTCCCCAGTGCGATGTTTGAGTATAGACCGAGCCTTTTCAGCTCCTCGTATTGCGTTCTTCCCGCTGCTAATTTCATATTCGATGTGGGATTATGCACTATCTTCACATTATGCTTCTTCAGCAACTCCATCTCGTGTCTACTGAGATGAGTGCAATGGCTGGCTATGGTTCTCGGGCACAAGAAATCGAGCTCATTGAGGTATTCCACTGGTCGCATACCGTGCCGCTTTATACAATCTTCTACCTCTGTCTTAGTCTCAGATAAGTGTATATGAACCAGAAGGTCATGCTTTTCTGCGAAATCCCGCACCCAGCATAGGCTGCTCTCAGAAACGGTGTAGATCGCATGCGGGCCAAGAGCGAAGATAATCCTCTCCGGTAGTTCTTTACTTTCCTTGTATAATGCTTCATTTCTTATTATCTGCTCTTTTGCCTTTTCTTCATCGAACCCATCTATGAAAACTGCGGATAATGCCGCTCTTATTCCACACTCTGCAACCGCTTTCGCACTGCCTCGCCAGTGCCAGTACATGTCGTTAAAGAAAATTGTGCCTGACTTTATCATCTCTAAACATGCGAGCTTCGTACCCCAATAGACATCATCTTCCGTAAGCTTTCGCTCTACCGGCCATATCTTCGTTTCGAGCCATTCCAAAAGCGGCATGTCATCGGCATAGCCGCGCAATAGAGTCATTGCTGCATGTGTATGCGCATTGAAAAGCCCTGGAATTGCCGCCTTATCCGTGCCATCAATCACAAATTCCGCCACCTGCTCTTTACTAGCTTCGCTTATCGCTTCTATTTCATTCCCCTCGATGTAAATATTTCGCGCCCGACCGCCCAAGAGCACGTTCTTTATCAGGATTGACATAGTTATATTATACTATACTATTGATTTGGCAGCTTTTATCATTTCTCTATTAGAACGCAAAGGCATAGCCCACTATAATTGCGAAAATGCCACCAAATAGCGTAGCTAAGATGTTCACGTGATGTTTATTCAATTTCAGTGGCTCTCTATCTTCAACGGTTGCACCGAAAATACTGTCTACGAGACAACCAAGGAACCCGGACAAGAGGCAAAGGCATAGGAGCAACGAAATACTTCTTGCTGTTATTTGTAGGTCAAACCAGAATATGAGACAGACAAGCGAAATCAAGAAAGAACCCAGCAGTGATGCGCCTAGTCCCTGTAGACTAACACCACCATTTGTGCCTACCGGCACCTTCTTAAAGGTTGTTATTAACCGTGGTTTTCCTTCGGCCTGTCCTATTTCAGTAGAAAATGTATCTGCACATGCAGTAGCAACAGAACCAGAGAAGCCGAGCAAGAAGACGTTATCGCAATAAAGAGCATATAAAACTGCAAAGATAAGTGGCGATAAACCATTTCCTAGCACGTTATTTATGTCTCGCATGCCCTTATTACCTTCTGCAACACCGAGCATGGCTTTTTTCTCATATTTGTATTTCGTAACGAAATTACCGAGCAGGAAGAATGCAAGCAGCGTAAACACACCCGCATAACCTAGCGTTACTAGAATAATCACGCCAAGCACGAGTGTTCCGACAAATGCGGAAGTATTGATTTTGCGCTTCAAGTATGCATAAAGTACAAACGAAAATGCTATTAATAGTACAAGTGCGGTTAACAACATGTGCTCGCTGGATAACATGATTATTTAGGTAGGGTTTGCTATTTATAAAACTTTTATCGTGTACCAAATTAAGAGTTCTAGCCCACAGGATATTGGGCGATGACACCTGCTTTTATACGATCGACATTCTTCATCGCTTCTGCAAAGGCACTTGCTCTGTTATCTCCGATGCCTATTCCTGTGGCTATCGGTTCGCCTTGCTTTACAAGCCTGCCTTTCTCGGGTATATCCACTATTCCGCCTTTTCCTGTATCAAAATTTCCTGCTATCGCACCGTCACGCTCCGCAAACACAACTGCCTTTACTGCATATCTCTTCGCATTTACGCTACCTAACACTAAATTGCCTTCAACTGCGTTCATAGTCTCATCCACCAAATTCAAACCGGTAGATAGTTCCACCGTGTCCAGACTCCCCTGAATGCGTGGGTTCACTTCTATTACAACAGGGCCATCGTCAGTAATAACAATATCAACGCCGTTAGAACCTATTAAGCCTAACTCTTCCGTTAGGGTCTCTGCAATTTCACATGCCGTATCGGCATATGTTGTAACAAACGGGGAAATGTTCCCGCAATAGACTAAGGGGGCGGGCGCAGAAAGAGAATCCAAGCCTATCAACTGCTCATTCACGCTTATTGCAATCACATCGCGTTTAGACGAAATAACGGATATAGAAGCGGGTTTTCCTTTTATATAGTCCTGAAACAGGAATTCCGGTAGCTGTTTAGCAGATCGAATCAATTCCGTTTCGGTATAGCAGAAGAAATTCGCGATTCCACCACCGCCATAAGCGGGTTTGGCTACCACCGGATAGTGCAACTGTTTCGCTTCTTTTTCTGTTATCGCCTTGCCCGTATAAGTAAGTGGCTGGGGGATGCCAAAATCATCTAGTTTAGATGCCAACCATGCTTTATTTGCCACTTGCTTCGTTTTTGCCGGATTGTTACCCATTATCTTCTCCCTATCTTCTGCAGTTAAAAAATCAAAATCTGCACATTCAAAGCCTGACCCTAGGATAACACCATCCACTGCCTTTATCGTTCCTTCAAGGAGCTTGAGATCTACATGATCCCAATGTAACGGGATATAATCTTTGGCGCACCTTTTCATATCTACATCGCCGATGGCATCTGCGGCATACATCTCGTAGCCCGCTCTACTACCCGAGCATACAATATGCCTTACGGTGTATCCTATAGCCAATATTTTAGCTCTTTGCTGCATTTTTACCTACTCTGTCTCTCCGTTTGATTTTCCCGCATCTCCCATCTCCCATCCCCCTCATCCCTTTTCCCATCCTCAATCGTACCTACACATACATAATGTTGAACATTTATTAGCTGCTACGTCCATTTAATGCTTACTTAAAAAATGGTTTATGTCAATGAAACGTGTAATTTGGTGGCTGATTGTGGGTACTAAAGGCGGTGTGAATCGTGCTCGTATAATCAGAGCGTTAAAGGAACGGCCATACAACGCTAATCAGTTGACTGATGTACTTGGTTTGGATTACAAAACTGTAAGGCACCATCTTAAGGTACTCCAGGACAACAAGATAATTACAGCCACAGGAGATAGATACGGCACTGTGTATTTCTTATCCTCGTGCATGGAAAAAGATTATGAAGTCTTTAAAGAACATTTGGATAAAATGTGGGATAAATTTAAAAGCGAAAAAGATATAGGTTATAGTATAGCGAAGAAATAGGGATGAAAGGACAAGATGAAAACAAAGTTAGCTACTGGTTTAATGGTTCTGGCGATGATCGTGGTAGCAATCGCTGTGGCATCAGCCCCGAGCAATTTCGGTATGCAACCTCCCCGGGGTATGCAAGAAGACACGCAACTTATTGGAGGTAAGCAACCGCTCGAAGACGTGCGAGCAAACATGCTGCTTGTCAATATCAAAGCGCTGATAACGCTTGGAAACCTTATACTCCTATTGTGTTTGCTTTTTATCTATGCGAAGAATTACGGGGAGATAAAATCGCAATTCGCAATGGGGCTGATAGCCTTTATTGTTCTCCTGATTATGCAGGCGCTCACCTCGAATCCGTTCGTACCCTCTATGTGTGGCATTCGCCATATGCCTATCCTGGGGTTGTTTGCAATAGTACCGGATGTGTTTGAATTTGTAGCGCTGTCGGTCCTGCTGTATATAAGTCTAAAATCATGAGTGATCCTGCTCTGAGAGGTATTGATTTAGAAGTCCAGAAGGGTGTGTTTTTAGCTATCACAGGAGTAAGCGGGAGCGGCAAAAGCACTATGATGAACTTAATAGGGTGTTTGGATTTGCCAAGCAATTCTTGCTGATGAGCCTACTGGAAATCGGGATAGCAAAACAGAACAGAATCTAATACTAAAATGTTATACCGTATAGTTATACGACGATAAACTAAAAAGGGATGAACCGAGTTTGACAAAAGTTCAGAAGAAGGAAATGGAAGAAGCAAGGGAAGTTGAAGAGGCTGAAGCAGAGTCATTGCCTAACGAATTGGGGGAGAAGGCTAAGTTAGCAGATGACTATTTATCGCGACTGAAATATCTCCATGCAGATTTTGAGAACTATAAAAAGATGGTTGCACGCGAGCGAGAAATGTACGAAATGTGCGCAACTGAGACATTAATAAAGAATTTATTACCGATTATCGATACTCTTGAGTACGCCATTGCATCTGCGAGCAATAACACATCCTTTGAAGAAGGAATTGCGTTGATATATAAAGATTTGATCACAGTGCTTGGTAAAGAAGGTTTGAAACCAATAGCGGCAGTAGGGGAGAAGTTCGACCCATATAAACATGAAGTGATAATGACGGTCATTGATGATGATCATCCTGAAGATACAATTCTTGAAGAGTTTGAGAAAGGTTATATGCTGGGCTCGAAAGTGATAAGAACATCGAAGGTGAAATTATCGAAACTAAAAAAATAGAATAGTTGTTTCTTTACTCAAGGCTAACTTTCTTTCTTTTCTAATGAAAGTTTTTTATATTGAATAAAGATAAGTATTAAGTATTGTTTTTTTTTGAGAGGTGTTAAAAGATGACAAAAACAATAGGTATAGATGTAGGAACAAGCAATTCCGCTGCGGCTGCAATGATCGGCGGAAAAGCCACGATAATCCCAAGCGCAGAGGGGACGAGCCTAGGTGGTAAGGCATTTCCTTCTTATGTGGCATTCACGAAAGATGGGCAAATGCTGGTTGGAGAACCCGCGAAGCGACAAGCAGTGTCCAATCCGGAAGGAACGGTGATCTCCATCAAGCGGAAGATGGGTACTGACTACCGGGCGAAGGTTCACGGCAAGGAATACACGCCACAGCAAATAACTGCGTTCATGCTACAAAAGATAAAACGAGATGCAGAATCATTCTTGGGCGATAAAGTTGATAAGGCGGTCTTGACAGTGCCAGCATACTTCAATGACAACCAGCGTACTGCAACGAAGGATGCAGGTGCGATAGCAGGTTTGGAAGTTGTCAGGATAATAAACGAACCCACAGCCGCGGCACTCGCTTATGGCATTGATAAAACGGATAAAGAGCAGAAGATACTGGTATTCGATTTCGGTGGTGGTACACTTGACGTAACGGTAATGGAGTTCAGCGAGGGTGTATTCGAAGTCATATCAACGAGTGGCGACACTGAATTGGGTGGGACAGACATGGATAGTGCAATCGTGGATTACGTCGCGGAAGAGTTCAAGACACAATCGGGAATAGATGTGAGGAATGATAGTATGGCATTGCAAAGGCTCCGGGAAGCGAGTGAAAAGGCGAAGATAGAGCTCTCTAATGTGCTTGAGACTGACATCAATCTACCGTTCATCACCGCAGATGCATCGGGTCCGAAACATCTAGTCATGAAACTCTCACGTGCGAAATTAGAGGAGCTCGTGCGACCGATAGTGGACAAATGCAAAACTTCAATAGATCTGGCATTAAAGGATGCTAAACTCTCTTCTGGTGGCGTTACCAAAATCATTTTCGTTGGCGGACCGACGCGAATGCCAATAGTGCAGAAATTCGTTGAGGATTGCGTGGGCTCAAAAGGCGAGCATGGCGTTGATCCTATGGAATGCGTGGCTATGGGCGCTGCTATACAGGCAGGTGTGCTAACAGGCGAAGTAAAGGATGTCCTGCTGCTAGATGTTACTCCGCTCTCGCTTGGTATTGAGACTTTAGGTGGTGTATTTACTAAATTAATAGAACGGAACACCACTATACCCACGAAGAAAGGTGAAACATTCTCTACTGCTGCTGATAACCAGACGAGTGTTGAGATCAATGTCTTGCAGGGCGAGCGCGAATTTGCACGTGATAATACTTCCCTAGGGCGGTTCCATCTGATGGATATTCCACCATCGCCAAGAGGTGTGCCTCAAATTGACGTTACCTTCGATATTGATGCCAATGGCATATTGAGTGTCACAGCCAAGGACCTGGGCACAGGAAAGCAGCAGGCAATTACGATCACCGCTTCGACCAAATTAGCTCAAAGCGAGATAGACCGGATGGTTAACGAGTCAAAGCGATTTGAAGAGGAAGATAAAAAGCGTCGCGACGCTGTGGAAGCTAAGAACCAGGCAGAGAGCCTTATATACACCACTGAAAAGGCGCTTGCGGATCTGGGCGATAAGGTCTCAAGTGACGAACGGACACGAATAAATGCTATTGTTGAACGACTCAAAGAGACGATAAAGAGCGATGATGTTCACAAGGTGAAGGCGGAGATGGAAGAATTGACACGTGCATTCCACGAAATTTCGACTCGCGCATATCAACAAGCAGGAGGTGCACAGTATCAGCAGCAGCAGGCAGGTGGTCCAAAAGAAGGTGAAACGGGCACAGCGGATGCAGAATATAAGGTGGTGGATGATGAGGAATAATGAAAAAATCATAGTTGTATAATATATGCCAAAGAAAGATTATTACGAGATACTCGGTGTTAGCAGAGACGCTACCGATAAAGCGATAAAAAAAGCATATCGGAAGCTGGCGAAGCAATACCATCCGGACACATACCAGGGGGACAAGAAAGAAGCAGAAGATAAGTTCAAAGAGATCTCTGAGGCTTATGAGGTGCTGATTGACACGGATAAACGTGCGAAGTATGACCAGATCGGGTCACGGGTTGCGGATGACGCTTTTGGACCAGAAGGTTTCGATTGGTCTCACTTCACGCACTCGCAGGATGTAGAGGACATCTTTGGTAGTGCGATATTCGAGTCGTTCTTCCGGTCTCCGTCTAGTCCCGGATTTGACGGTAGTGGCGGCATATTTGACACACTCTATGGCGGTGGTGAAGGCATAGAAAGAGCAGCTCGGGGTGCTGATGTTCGGTTACTGTTGGACATCACACTCGAAGAGGCTGCTCGGAGCATAGCGAAGAGGATAGAAGTTCCGATGTCGCGACCATGCAAAGCGTGTGGTGGTTCCGGAACACGTTCTGGGAAAGCTACTGCGTGTCCCCTGTGTAGAGGTACCGGTCAGATACGAAACGTTCAGAGCAGAGGCGGTACCCGTGTGATAACCGCTGCCGTCTGTCCACAGTGTAAAGGCACTGGGAGAGCCACCTACGACCTCTGCGAGGCATGCGGCGGTGCCGGTCTGGTATCAAAGCGGACGAAGATAGAGCTTAAAATCAAGAAAGGCGTATCTACGGGCTATGAGATAAAGATACCCAGAGCAGGAAGACCACCTGAGTCACGACTTGGCGGGGAACCGGGCAACCTATATGTGGTCTTAAACGTTTTACCGCATCCGATATTTGAGCGGCAAGGCGATGACCTCTATATGAAAACCCCGATTAGTTTTACGCAAGCTGCCTTAGGTGATGATGTTATGATCACGACACTAGATGGCAAGCATGTGAAGCTAAAAATACCGGCGGAAACGCAGACAAACACCAAACTTCGCTTGCGTGCGTTGGGGATGCCGAAACTCGATGCAGTGGCTCATGGAGATCTCTATGTGGAGGTAGTCGTGCAAACGCCGAGGAATCTTAC
>CBDAFQ010000042.1:0-5692 GCA_965195275.1 uncultured ANME-1 euryarchaeote
AATGATAGATAAGAGATTTTCATTCTATTTTAAATGTTAGTATTCGTATCGCTCGCTCTATGCTTATACTTCTCTTTCGTCCTCTTCCTGATTAATTGGCCTATTTCCATCATCTCTTTCTGTTCTAATGGTGCAGGAACAGAAGTTAACGTGTTAGTGTAGATTCCCTGAGCTAACTTCCGGAACAAATTGGCTATTTCGCTATCGGGTGCATATTCAATTACGGTTTTACCTTCAATTTCTGCTTCCGCTATCAGATATGCATTAGGTATATGCCCAATAACTTGTGACCCAACCTTTTCAGCGAAATCGGAAACGACCGCCTCGTCATCAAGCATACCCCTAACATTATAGATGATGCCGCCTAATGGCGATCCACCTTTGTCCGCGAACTCGCTGATACCTTTGCAGATATTGTTTGCTGCGTAAACAGCAAGATAATCCACCGATGTTACTATATATACTTCATCAGCCAAGCCCTTCCTCAATGGCATCGCAAAACCGCCACATACAACATCGCCAAGCACATCGTATAGCACAACATCGGGCTTTAGTTCCTCGAAGATCTTCAATCGCTTTAGCAAATCAATGGCAACAATTACGCCTCTGCCTGCACATCCAAAACCCGGCTTTGGACCGCCACACTCGCTGCAATAAACACCGCTATAACCTTTGTAGATGACTTCATCGAGTTCGATTTTATTTCCTTCTACCAACTCGTCTAGTCCCAACCTCTCTATTTCCTTATCGCGTGATACATCAAGAATGGTTGGTATCTCGACCTCACCGCACAAGTTTCTCGTGCAATCTGACTTTGGGTCGCATCCAATCATAAGGGTATTAAGCCCACGTTCGGCGTATGCCGCGGCGATATTGGAGGCTATGGTTGATTTCCCTATGCCACCTTTACCATAGAATGCTATCTGCCTCATTTTTTTCGCCCTTCATAATTTATTGTTGTATATAATGTATGACTTCTACCCATAAATAAATTTTATTTAGGACGCAGATTTACACTGATTTGATTTCTTCTGCGTTAATCTGCGTTAATCTGTGTCAATAAATAATTGATTTTAGTTTGTTCCTGATATTCACCATCAATTACCAGCACACACCTTCGTATATTTCCGCCTCTTTTCGCGCCTTCTCGATCAATCTGCCATCTATCACAATCCTGCCAGTATAATTTAAATTCTCGAACTCTTGCCATTCTGTTACTATCAACACGGCATCGGTGTTAAGCACAGCCTCAGGAGAAACGCAGTCTATCTGAGTAAAGAGCTCTTTGAATGTGCCCATCGCCTTGGGATCATAAGCCTTAACAGTAGCACCCTCTTCTATTAATCTCGCAACAATAGGTATTGCTCTGCTCTCTCTTATATCGTCGGTATCTGGCTTGAACGCTAAGCCTAAAACCCCTATCGTTCTACCGTTCAAATCAGGAATATGCTTTTTGAGTAGGTCAATCAAGTTCAACGGCTGTTCATTGTTCGTGCTAACCACCGCTTTAAGAATTTTCGGGCTCACACCAAGTGCCTCTGCTTTTGCTATCAACGCTATGACATCTTTTGGAAAGCAGGAGCCACCAAATCCAATACCTGCCCTGAAAAAAGATTTGTTGATTCTATGGTCCAAACCCACGCCCTTGAATACCTCGTGGGTATCAACACCTAATCTTTTACATATATTACCTACTTCATTGGCAAAGCTGATTTTAGTGGCAAGGAACGAATTACTGACGTATTTGATCATCTCTGCCGTCTTTATATCGGTAATCAGTTTCGGGCACTCAAGCGCATTGTAAAGCTCAACCAGAATTGCCTTTGAACGCTCATCTTCTGCACCCAAAACGATTCTATCCGGCTTGAGGAAATCACCAACGGCATTGCCTTCTCGCAGGAATTCTGGATTCATTGCGACTCCGAAATCAGTAAAAGCATCCTTATTAGAGATTCTTTCTATTGTTTGTTTTACAACTTCTTCTGTGGTTCCCGGGACAACGGTGCTCTTGACAACCACCAGATGAAAATCCGTCTTCTTCTTAAGTGCTTCCCCTATATTCTCGGCAGCCGATTTGACGTACCGGAGATCAATAGAAGCATCTTCATTTGAGGGTGTGCCCACGCATATAAATGATAGATCAGAGCACTCAATTGCCGTCCGAAAGTCCAAAGTTGCATGAAGTCGCTCTTTATTTTTTATTATTATTTCTTCCAGGCCCGGCTCAAATATCGGTGATCGTGCAGAATTCAACATATTAACCTTATTCTCATCTACATCGACCAGTATCACATCATGCCCAAGCTCTGCAAAACCCGCTCCGGTTACCGTGCCAACATAACCGCATCCGATTATCGCGATTTTCATTAACTTAGAATAGCTCCTTCGCCAGCTCGACCAGCATCTTTGGATTCTGCGCTATTAATTCCATCAACAGTGCCCACGGCGTCATCTCCTCTATTTCTACACCCTTTAAAGAATGAGCAAGCGTGTTGAGGTCGTCATCAGAAAGATCAAAGAAGAACTCCTTTGCTTTTAAGCCCGTTTCCAGCCGTTTCCCGAACTCGATTTTCCATCTTTCATCATATTCTGACAATTTCAGCTTTGAAAAATCTTTTCCCTGCACTGCCTCCGCAATTACATTGGCTGCTATTTCTCCTGCCTGCATTGCATATATTATGCCACCACCGGTCAAAGGATTGACCTGTCTCGCAGCATCGCCAACTAAAATAAGACCATCTGCTACGTTTTCGGCTTGCGGGCCGCTCAGCGGCACAGCACCGTACATCTCCGCCATGATCTTTCCATCGGGGAACTTATTGCGCACAAATGCATTTAGATAGTCAATCGCGCGGTGATTTTCGCCTGAGGTATCACCAGCTATCCCAATACCTACATTTGCGCAATTGCCTCCTTTTGGAAATACCCAGACATAGCCTTTTGGTGCAACTTCACTGCCCAAGTAGAATTCCGAAAAGTTCTCGCTCGGTTCTATATTGCACAGCAGGTACTCAGCACCTACAGAAATATTATGTGGTGGTAGTCTCGTGTCAATCCCCGCCCATCTACCTACTTTCGATTCTACACCGTCTGCTCCAACCACGACATGAGCAAATACACGTGTGTCCTCACCCATAGCGTGAGTATAAACGCCTTTTACATACCCGTTCTCTTTAATGATACCATAAGCTTCCGTTTTAACGCTTATATCCGCGCCTGCACGTGCAGCTTCGCTTGCAAGAAACTTATCAAATATCCGCCGCTCGAGCACATACCCCACCTCTTCCAGTTTATCGCCGGCCATAACTACCTTCGTGCCATCGGGACCGTATATGTTCGCTCCTTTTACTACTGCAGATACCCATTTCTTGTCAGGAACTACGAACTTCTCTATGTCCTTACTCACGCCCTCTGCGCATTTCACAGGCACGCCTATCTCTTGATTCCGTTCTATTAAAAGTACATCTAACCCATGCTCAGCGGCGGTTTTCGCAGTTAGGCTACCCCCGGGTCCTGCACCCACGACAACAACGTCATACCTTTCCTCTTTCATTTGCTTAATATATATCTCAATAGCCTAATGTATTAAATAATATAAAATGCGATTATTGAATCCAGAAAAGAGAAAAAATAACGCTAAAAGCGGACGTGAAGATGGACGAAGAATTTGAGATTGAAGAATTTACCGTTTACTGGAACGTAGATGAGAGCAAGTTTAAAATGCGGATAAAGAATTACGATAATATCCTGATTGCAGGATTCCCGCCTATGGGGAACGTCATACCTTATCACATAAAGGAGCTTTTAAAGGATTCTGAGAAGATATTGGACCTGTATTCCTATAACTTCCCGCCTATGGTGGAAGTACGAGAAGAAGAATTTGAGATCCCGCATGACGAGATTTGGTACAGCGAAGAGAAGAGATTATTCTGCTATGTCGGTAAGTATCCGGAGACCGAATATATACCAAAAACGGCGTATAAACATGCTGCGGGGTTGGCGTGTCTATCAAAAGAGTTTTGTGTTAATGCGCTTTATACCGTGGGCGTAATCATGCCTACACAAGAGCCTTTTAGAAAGATGCAGAATGAAGAACCAGAGGCATATATAGGCTTTTTCGAAGGCTCGAATAAAGAAATCCCAAAAACAACAAAGAAGATGACGAGAAAGAATATCGGTAGATATTCCATTATTCGTAAGACCGGGCTCTTCCCTGGTTTCGCTTCTAAGCTCGGGATAGAAAGTTATGCCATTCTAGGTACAGGTAAATATCCCGAAGACCTGAGAGCTTGTGCGGGTGCTCTTAGAGCGTTCAAGAGATTGTCAGGATTGCAATTAGAAACGACAAAGATAGAAGTGATGCTTGAGGAAAGTGCAGAAGCCGTTGAAGCGCAGATGAGAGAACAAAAAGGGAGTGTTACTTATCTGGGCGAGGGTGTAGGCCCTGATCCATACATGTATGGGTAAATCGCATTCATGAAGCTAAAAGAAGCTTTGAAGGATGTATTAGAAGATGAGGAGCTAACCCGGCTGACAAAATCTTGCGACATCATTGGTAACATAATCGTCATAAAGATTCCGCCGGAATTCGAATCGAAAAGGGCGATTATCGCAAGTGCACTTCATAAGATATATCCACGTGTGAGAACAATCGCGGCTCTTCCTCTTTTCGCTTATACCGAGGAGTTATATCGAACAAGGGACCTGGAGGTGATTTGGGGTGATGATAATTTGGAAACCCGGCATAGGGAGAGTGGCTGCGTTTTCACCGTGGACCTCAAACGCGTTTTCTTCTCGCCTCGTCTTTCATATGAGCGTATGCGGATTGCTGATAAGGTCTCGCCTGGAGAAACGATAATAAACTTGTTTTCTGGAGTTGGATGCTTCTCTATTCGCATAGCGAAGATGCAACCCCAAACGAAGATTTATTCGATTGATCTGAACCCTTATGCGGTTGAGTACATGAAGGAGAATGTGGCTTTGAACAAGGTAGGAGGGAATGTGATACCAATTCTCGGTGATGCGAGAGCGGAACTGAAGCGGTTAGTGGGTGTTGCAGACCGTGTGCTCATGCCGCTGCCCGAAGAAGCGCATTCGTTCCTGCCATTAGCGGTAAGGGCTTTGAATTTGGATAACGGAGACGGCATGATACATTATTATGACGTTTCTACAGGTAAGCGGGGATATGCGTTATTCCGTCCCGCATTTGAGCGGGCTAAAAAGGTCCTCTATTCTGCGTTTGGAACGACAGTAGACATAGAAATAGACGAGCAGCGGATTGTGCGCTCTGTCGGACCATGGCGATATCACGTGGTCCTAGATTTGCGTGTACATAAGTCGGTATGAACGTAGTAACCACAATATTGCACAGATTTCCACAAACCTTTTCTATCAAACTTTAAGAAAGTTTGATCAAAACGCTTCGCAGAAAGAAAAGCTTTACCAAAAGAACATTTGTGTTTTTCTTTTAGCACCGGCTAATTTTTCTTTTTGTAAAAAAGAAAAAGTGTTGTGTCAATCTTGTGAACTCTCGTGGTTTTTTTTAAAAAGGGGGGGGGGGTTTGTGCGGGCACGCTCTTGATCGACACGTTCGCTACCAGCCAGACCCTCAATGTCCTCCTCCACATCGCTACCCTGCGAGCGCCAACCGTCCACGGTGAGTCCGCTCCCTTCCGGGCCTAAACCGATATCC
>CBDAFQ010000043.1:0-8701 GCA_965195275.1 uncultured ANME-1 euryarchaeote
CTATTAAATGCTGATTTCGAAGGAGAGATAAAAGAGAACAAAGAAAGCAATGGGTATTTCGACCAGTGGCTGTATCTGGGTAAGCTACGGGAGTCTGCTTAAAAACCCAGTGATTTATCACCGCGGAGAGCGCCGAGTACGCAGAGTTTTAAGACCGTTTCAGCCTTTATTTGGGCTTTCTGGAGGGATATGACGTATAACTTCCATCTATTTAATTTAGGACGCAGATTTACATGGATTTACACGGATTTAATTAAGTGTGACATTGTTGATCATTATCATCTGTGTTAATCTGCGTTAATCAGTGTCTATATCTCAGTTCTTTATTGCTACCGGAATTAGCTCATCTGTTTCTGTGTCTGTGGATCCTTCTTCGGTTTCTTTAATTTTGTTGAGAAAAACTTCCAGTTCCTTGAGATTTTTTGCTATTCGATACTTCAAGGCGCCCAGAATCAATGGGTTATCTGCGTCTGTCATGAGTGTTCGTGGATCCGTTTTTAGACCAATACAGTCTTTACCCAGAGCATAGGCATATCCAATCTCAACGCATGCCCCCTCATCCGGAACTCTACCATCCATAACAAAAATCACAACATCCACTTTTTTAAGCTCATTAATATCGCGATTAAAAATTTTATTCGTAGCGACTGATTTAGTTGTCCCGTTTGCTAATAACTCTGACAACATATGGCCATCACGTTGTGGCAGAAATGTTTCAAAGCCAAAATTCTCAAGAAAATCACTCAAATATTTGTTATACTGCCTCTCCGCTTCCGAGAATAATGGACCTGCTATGTATATCCTTATCATGTGTATCCCCCTCCACCATCAACACCCCATTTTATCAATCTTATCTTGTCTTGATAGGAGTCGATGAAAGTACTACCTTTTTCTTATTGTTTCCATATAATATAAGTGTATTAGAGTTACCCGCGCTACACACTTGAATCTTCCCCTCTGCGAAATGTAGTAACTCTTTTGGGCAATATAATTTCCTTGAACACTCTTTCAAAATATCTATCAGTCATACCTGCTATATAATCCCTCACCGTTTCTTCACTGGTCGAATTGTCAAGGTATTCTCCACTAATCCAATCTTCGTTCATGAAATGTTTATATATTCTAGAACTTTCATTTTTCTCTTCAAGGGCCTCTAAAAACTTTTGAAAAAGTATTCCGTACATCCCCTCAATTTTTCCCTGTTCCGCTTTGATCTTCGCATTTTCATATATATGCTCATTGTTGAATTGTTTATATTCCTCTACGGAGTCCGAAATTTCTTTTGAATACGAAATGTAATTTTGACCATAACTATTTTCGACTATATCTATAATAAGTGTGTTTATTATTTCATCATTTTTTGTTCCAATATTTTCCCTACAACGCTCTGGGACTTCTAAATCGTCATTTTTTATGAGGCCTATTTCAATTGCATCTTGAAAATCTCTACCTAAATATGCTATTGTATCAGCGAATCTTACAACACATCCCTCTAAGGTCATAGGAACATAATCTTGTTTCCCCTTTTTAATATCCTCTATTTCTTTATCAAATTTTCCCCAGTCTTTATCCCAATTGGGCTCTAATAATTGATTGTGGGTCTCTCCATTATGACATAAAATTCCATCGAGTATTTGTAGCGTTAGATCACAATCTTCGATCTTATCAAGGAATTGAATGCCTTGAACATTATGCAAAAATCTACCGAGTCCATGTCTTTCACATAATTCTGACATAATAGACTCACCAAGATGACCAAATGGGACATGGCCAATATCATGTCCCAGTGAAACAGCCTCAATTAAGTCTTCGTTTAATTTAAGACACCTGCCTATAGTTCGGGCAATCTTTGAAACTAGTTGGACATGAAGAACACGATGTGTGATATGATCATTGTCCACTAAAAAGAATACTTGCGTTTTATCTATGTATCTTGAATAAGCACGTGTATGTGCAATCCGATCAGCGTCTCTTGAATATTTAGCCCGAATATCATCGGGATATTTTTGCTTCCTTCTTAATCCACCGTCACTTTTAGAAGCAAATTCTGACAGACATTTATCTTCCCTATCCCGAATATAAGACGTTATTTTTTCTTCTAACTCGCTCTTTATTTTCCTCTTATATTTATCCTCCATTAGATCACTTCATCACAGAAGAATTGATTTCGCCCACGCCAATGAATCATGAACAGGGAGTTATTCATCGTTTCCGCATCTTCTTCATGATTTTATTCATACGCATCTTACGCCAATCCTCTAAACCATTTATCCATTCTTCGTGCTTCTTGAATATATATTCTTTCGCCTCCTCCAATATCTCGGGCGAATCACCCCACAGTACTATCCGAGGCACATAATCCTTGGTAGGTAAGTCGGTTCTTGGATCAAATGCGTCTTCTGATTGCTCCTCATGACCTATTTCCAATCCGAACTTTTCTACAGCCTCAAATACGATACCCGTAGTTATACCACGCGGTAGAGGTAGTGCATATTTCTCATCTTCCATTTCTTTTCTCCTTATCCTGCTCCAGTACCATCTGCGGCACCCATATCCATACTCGCTTCCAGTTCCTGGGCATAACACTCAGCGCAAAGAATTCTTCCCTGTACCGCAATGAATTCACCTTCTTTCATCTCTTTACCACAACTTGAACAAATCGCTTCCTTTGGCTGCTTTTCATCAGCCCTTTCTGCCTCTCTCTCCTGCCACCTTTTTGTTCTCTCTTGCGGTGTCTCTTCTACTACTCGGGACATTTTACTAACAATTAAAGCTAATTATCTCATTCTATATAAAGGAGAAGATAAAGATGAAAATAGTGCTCAGACGGACGCCGAAAAGATACTTCTTCGATTCACATCGAGCTTTAACACCTGAGGAGACGCTGAGCGATGTCGAAGACCTAAAAGATAGAGTAGGAATAACGAAGATAGAGGATCTTACAGGGCGGGATAAGCTCGATATACCTATATGTTCTGCGAGCCGGCCGAGAGCAAAAGAAGGTGCAGTGTCGGTCCACGCCGGAAAAGGACTTACAGGTGAGCAATCGCGTGTATCGGTGCTCATGGAAGCAATAGAGAGATACTCCGCGGAAATAAAAGATGATGACCGGGCGGAATTCATGTTTGAATCATATAGTGGATGTGAAGGCGCAAAAGTGAACCCCACATCGCTAATATTGAGTGCTATTTCTAACGTTGGTCCGAAAACAAAGATAGAGTGGTGTGACGGCTATGACCTATTACGAGAAGAGGAGATTCGAGTGCCTGCAAATGCGGTATTTCATCCCTACATGTCTAATCGAGGTGGAAGACTATTTAGAAGCGACAGTAACGGCATAGCGTCTGGGAACAACTACGAAGAAGCTATCTTTCATGGAATAACCGAAGTGATAGAGCGCGACGCTTTAAGTTCGGTAGAGCTAAAGAAGGATGCAGGTGAGCGAATAGAACTCAGCGAAGAGGATGGCATGATCTACGAGTTAAAAGAGCGATTCGAGTCGGTGGGTGCAGTACCACGGTTCTGGTATATCCCATCAGACACGGGATTTACAACGGTTGCATTAGCTTTAGATGACCTCTCGGAGGACCCTTCTTTGCTTGTTTATGGTGTGGGGACACACAGCGATCCGAGAATAGCAACAATAAGGGCGATAACAGAAGCAGCGCAGTCGCGACTCATGCAGATAGTGAGTGGCGATGCAATGAAAACGCCATTTGTAATGAGTTATACTGCAATGAAGCGATTGAATAAGCACTGGTATGAAGATAAGGAAGACGCAAAAGTGAAGTTGAACGAGCTTCCATCTCTGGCGACTGATACAATAGATGGCGATATAAGGGTTGCACTAGATAAATTGAAGGCGCTCGTGGACCGTGTAATTGTGGTAGATTTAACGCGGGCCGAAATAGGTATTCCAGTTGTCAGGGTGATTATTCCCGGATTTGAGGTGTATGCGCGGAACTCGGAGAGGATAGGGCGTAGGTACAAGTGAGTCTGCACAAAAATCGATGGATTTTTGTGCCGACAATGCAAAATGCAAAAGTCAAGTTCAACGGTGCTTTGGATTTAGAGGAGAAAATTTCCTTATCGCCTCTTCCAGTTCCTGACGATATTCTAAATCATCACGTTCGACCTCTCGAAGTATTTCCTCCCGTGTTTTCGATTTAGAAAGAGAAAGCCATGCGATTCTATCCTCTTCCTGGTCCTTTATGGTTCTTCTCTTGGCGCTGAGGTCAGGGTAAACGGTTATCCAGGTTTCTTGTGGTGGAGGTGTAGGATATTCACGATAACAGCTCCTGCTAATTATCGTATTAGGAAGGTACTCAGCCGCGATTTTGTACGCTCTTTCCATATCTTCTATTGTTGGACGCCCGGTCACACGCTCAAACGCGAAGGTAGGAGCAAAGGGGTTTATCCTGAATTTTATGCTGCTATTCACATTAGAAAGGAAAATAGCTATCTGTTCTATCTCCTCTAGGTCCACAATACCGGGCATATACACCGTTTGAATTAGCAGTTCCACTCCTGTATCGTTTAACATTCTCACGGCATTTAATACCGGTTTGTTCGACATGCCAGTATACCATATATGAATCTCGTCTGAGAAAGCTTTGATGTCTATATGGGCTTCGGTTAAACCCGCTCCCTTCAACTCTGCTGCATAATTACTATTTCCTTCACGTCCTATCTCATAACCATTGGACATTAGAATAATCTCCACAAATCCTTTTTCCTTTAAGCCGTTGACGAGCGTCAGGAGAAATTCCTTGTCAAGTGTGGGTTCGCCACCGGTAATCATCGCTTTGGTAGGCAGCTTACCATAGTGTTTGAGGCATGCCTGTTCAGCGCGCTTTAGCGTCTCCTCCGGACTGAGCAGGGTCCCCCCGCCATCGCGTGCCGGTCTGAAACAGCCGCGGCAGCGGAAGTCACAGCCGGTGAGCATGAACCAGATGCGGGGTTCTATGTCCGAAAGCGTAAAATATTGGATGTTCCTTTTGCCCATTTTTTCTCTTAATTATTATATTGGCTGCTATTAATAAAAGATTAGAAATCTCGTATTTGTGATGAAACTACACCTTTTTATATTAGCGCGCACAAACAAAAAATAGGTGAAAAATATGGCAAAAATCACAGAAGAAGTGAAAGAAGTGGTAGGTAAATCGAAGGGTTTTGCTGTTGCTACTGCTACCAAAGAAGGAGAGCCAAATGTGGTGCCGCTTGCATTTGGTAAAGTTCTGTCAGAGACTGAAGTGCTGCTGATGGATGTCTTTATGAAAAAGACGGAAGAGAATATAAAGGCGAATCCCAGGGTGGCTATTTCTGTCTGGGATATGGAGACTTATACAGGGTATCAGTTTAAAGGTAGTGCCCGGATAGAAACTTCGGGTAGTGTCTTTGATGATGGCGTTAATATGGTAAAATCAATGACGCCCTCGCTCAACCCAAAAGCTGCAGTTATTGTTACGGTGGACTCCATCTATGTGACTTCTCCGGGACTCGATTTGGGTAAAAAGGTAGAATAAGCATTTTTCCTATTCTCATTTTTTCTCTTTTATGAGTTCAAGCATATTTGAATATGCCAGAATACGAAGAACTTGGATCAGAAGTAATAGAAGAAGGACTTTGCACATACTCAAATAATCCAAATAATTAGGCCTAAGGGGAGCAAAAAGATGCCAGAACTGAATAATTTGCGCGGTTACAAATTTTTATACATCAATATATATTACCCTAGAATACAATAATAGTTGGTGACAAAATGCAAAGAAAGGTAGAAGGAATGAAGACATTTATGCTTTTAGTGGTAGCGGGTATAGTGCTATTAACCGTAACGATAGGAACAGTGGCAGGGGCTGGATCTCCGAGGGGGGGCAGCGACTGCTATACCTGTGATTATACCCCTACTTATGACTTTTTAATGGGCGACGATGGAAGTGGCTGCTCTTCATGTGGCGGTCCACGCCTATCGGATTTTTCGGTTCTATTTTCTGATGATATCCCTATTCGTCCTACAAATAGTGACTATGAGAATCCCAGCCTCATTACCTACATAGACGAACTTAAGAATGTTAGTGATCCAAATGTTGTGATCGTGGATGTTCGCACTCCTGAGCAATATGCGGCGGGGCACATACCGGGAGCGATAAATTTGGATTGGGCTAATTTCAGAAAGGAAAAAGGCGTTTTTATCGGAGTTGAAAATGCAACGGGGATTTTAGGTGAGCATGGAATAAACCAGGAGAATGAAATAATCGTGTATTGCAGTAGTGCTACGGGCACGCACTGCCCGGCATCTTATTACGTGTTCTGGCTGCTCGAATACATCGGGCATGAGCACGTTTCGGTCCTGGATGGAGGGTTCAATGCATGGTGCCCTGCGTATGGATACACGCAGAACGAGACGACTAGATCTCCTACTATTTATACAGCAACTGTGGTGGACGAGAGGTTTGCCGATACAGAGTGGGTTCAAAATAATCTTAATAACTCGGCGGTTCAGATAGCGGATGCAAGAACGACAGAAGACTACAAGGCGGGTCATATCGACGGTGCAATCAACATAAACTACGAAAATCTGTTTAGAGATGGAGATCGGTTGAGAGGTGCGGTTGGACTGAGGTTGTTTTTATCGCCTGTCGTAATCGCAGGATTGGATAAAAACAAGGACACCGTTGTGTATTGCGAATCAGGAGCGAGCGCGTCATTCTTGTATCTCGCATTGCGGATGATGGGTTATCCAGTGCGGAATTATGATGGGTCATGGAACGTATGGTGTGAAACACATCCTGAGCTAACGATACCGATTTCAAATGTGAGTGTAAATCCAAGTTCTGTATATAAAGGTGGTACAGTAAAGATATATGCAGATGTAAAAATCAATTCTTCTGAAATGAAAGAAGAGTCAACGGGTACCTCGCTTATTCCAAGTGGACGTAATCTACCATATATTCCCGGTGCAGGTTGCGCTTATTGTAGTGGTGTATCTGCTGTCCATACATCCTCCTCTACATCCACCGGTACTTCTTTTGTCCGTGGATACATATATGATGGCAATGGAACCAATGTTAAGATTGTCATTATGCATGATGATAGTGGTGATAGGCGATATGTGGGGGAATGGGAGACAGACTCCGCAGAAGAGGGAATTTACCACGTGGATATTGTGGCTTCTGATGGAGTATTAAGGGCAAAGGAAAAGAATGCGGCGATGTTTGAAGTGGTGTCAGATACTGCGGGTCCGTAATATCAGATGAGACCTCTGTCAGATTAACTAAGAATAGATCTATACTATTAATTAAATTAGAAAGAAAATGCGATTAATAGTACCACATCCTGGGCATTTTGAAGCGTTGAAGGAGATAATAGCGGTCAAAGAAGCGGAGGGCTTGAAGGAAGTAGACGAGGTTTTTATGGGCGGCTCTCCGGATGTGATGGGTAGTGGGCGAGGAGTGTTGCATGCACCGCTTATTGATGAGATAAGGGAACAGACCGAATATGCGCATCAACATGGCCTAAAGATGAATGTGGTGATGAACTCAACATGTACAGGTGGGCATCACCTGACGTTCGAGGGCTATAAGATGTTTGAGTGGTACTTTGGGGAACTGAACAAAGCGGGTGTTGATGCAGTTACGATGGCTGAGCCATACCTGGTGGAGCTACTTCGCGAATTCCCAATGAAGATAGTTGTATCAGTTTTATCGTATGTTGATGCGCCACAGCGAGCTAAATTCTTTGAAGAGCTCGGCGCTGATGTGATAACCGTGGACACGAACATAAACCGGCACTTTGATCTGTTAGAGGGGATAGTAAAGGCCGTTAACTGTGACGTACGGATAATAGTGAATGAAGGCTGCCTATATAAATGCCCGTTTAGATACTCGCATTACAATCTCGCCTCGCATCTTAGCAGTTTGAACCAGCCTCAGTCTCCGCTATTTGCACCCGACTATTATTTTGACAAGTGCATAGCCATGCGCCTGAGGAATCCGACACAGATGATAAAGTCCGGGTGGATAAGGCCAGAGGACGTAAAGGAATACGAAGCAATAGGTATTGCGGACATCAAGCTTTCCGGTAGGACAAAGGCAGTGAATTGGATAATAAATTGTATGCGGGTATATTCTAAGCGGTCGTATGAGGGTAACCTGCTCGAAATTCTTGATTGTCCTCAGATGCTCAGGTACATGTTTTACATAGATACTGAGAAGCTTGATGGTGGTATAGAGCACTGGAAGAGCTGCAAGAAGATATGTAATGAATGTGGTTATTGTGATGCACTAACAAAGGATGCTTTAAGTTATCTAAAATGAGAATCGAAGTAAACAAGAAAATAAATTATTTTATTGACACAGATTAACGCAGATTTACACAGATGATGAGAATCAACACGATTAAACTAAAATAAATCTGCGTAAATCAGTGTAAATCTGTGTCTTAAATAGAAAGAAGCTATACTTTATATACAAATATAATTAAAAAAGTCCTTATGTCACTTTTCAAATTCAACAAGAACGTACGTCTATATCACTGCTTGCGGTTTGCTCTTCTCTAATAAATGAACCAAATAGCCCTATTTCTCTAATATGATATACTTTTCATGTATGGAAACTTTTCTCTCTTCTAATTTCCTTTCTATCTCGTTCGCTTCCATTTTGATTAATTTAAATACCATCAATTAGCAATCCAAAGTAATTCA
>CBDAFQ010000044.1:0-25942 GCA_965195275.1 uncultured ANME-1 euryarchaeote
TATCTAGCACCATTGTAAGCCCTATATCCCTCGGTTTTTCTGCTCTATTTACAACGTCTATTATTTCAAATGCCTTTCTTGTCATTGTATATATAGTATGGCCTTTTTCTATTTAAGACACAGATTTACACTGATTTACGCGGATTCATTTAGGGTGAAGTACAAAGTTGATTTTTATCATCTGCGTTAATCTGTGTCAATAATTTATTTCATTGTTTAATTTGTTTGTTTGTTTGCAGTTAGTAAGAATCAGTGTAATCTTGTGTTTATTTTATACAAGATAAGTAACTAAACAGATAAAGCCGCTTTCAATATAACATCCTCATCGAAGTACTTACCCACGAGCTGCAGGCCTATCGGCAGCCCATCTGAAGACCCGCAGGGGATGGATATAGAAGGAACTCCCGCCAGATTGACTGAAACCGTATTAACATCCGCGAGATAAAGCGAAAGCGGGTCTTTTATCCTTTCGCCAAGCTCAAAAGCGACAAAAGGCATCGTTGGCATCGCCAGTATATCATGCGTTTTTAACGCATCTTCAAACTCATTTTTTATCAGTGTGCGCACTTTTAACGCTTTCAAATAATACTTGCCGTAATAACCTGCTGAGAGAGCATAAGTGCCAAGAATTATCCGCCGTTTTACTTCCTCGCCAAATCCCTCGCCTCGTATACGCGAGAAAGTAGAGTGCCAGTCCTCGTCCTTGCCGGATCGAAGTCCATATCTGAGCCCGTCAAACCGAGCGAGATTCGATGACGCTTCGGACATCGCAAGGATGTAATAAGAAGCAAGTGCATATTTCAGGTTCCGCATGCTTATCTCCTCGTATGTAGCACCAAGCACCTCGAATTTATGCACTGAGTCCCACACCGCTTTTCCAACTTCCGGCGAAACGCCCTCGATGAACTCTTTTGGTACCCCTATCCGCAAGCCTTTTATCGTGTCGCCTCTTTTGTCGTTCTGCCATGAGCAGCGGTAATTCGTAGATTCGTTATTATTTAGCTTTACCTGTGTGCTGTCCCGCTCATCCTTCGCCGAAATAACTTCTAACAGCAATGCCGTATCTGTCACAGTTGATGCCATTGGACCTATCTGCTCTAGTGAATTTGCATATGCTATAAGCCCGTACCTGGAGACGAAACCATAAGTGGGCTTCAGGCCCACGATGCCGCAGAATGAGGCAGGACACCTGATGGAGCCACCCGTATCAGAACCGAGCGCTATAACTGCTTCACCAGCCGCTACTGCCGCTGCGCTACCGCCTGAAGAACCACCCGGGACCTTGCCGAGGTCATGCGGGTTTCTCGTTGGTCCGTAATAACTTGTCTCTGTGGACGTCCCCATGCAGAACTCGTCCATGTTCGTTTTACCTATGATTATCGCCCCTTCCTGTTTTAACGCTTCTATTACCTTTGCATCGTATGGAGGAACATAACCGGTAAGAATATTCGATGCACATGTGGTTTGAATGCCCTTTGTAGTGATGCTGTCTTTGATGGCTATGGGCACGCCAAGCAGTTTCTTCCGTCCATACTCTTTTTCATTCCGCCGCTTATCTACTTCTACCGCTTTTTCAAGAGCAGCATCTTTGTTTAGCGTGATATAGCAATTTAGCTTGCTCCTTTCTATACGCTCATATATCTTTGATAGTAAGTCCTCACACGATAGCGATCCATTTTTTATACCTTCTACTACTTCTATTGCGGTTGGCAGGTCTTTTTTCATCTTTTTATTGTATATAAAGTATAACTTCTACCTATAAATTTAATTTGGGACGCGGATTTACACGGATTTTATTTCTTCTTTACTTTTCTTTCAAAGCAAAGCGCCAAAAATTTCTTTGATTTCCGCTTCTTCTGCTTCTTTTGCTCAGTTATATTTCAGTTAATTATATATTGTTGTCACGCCATAAGATATTGGAAATGGACGAAACGGCTGCTAAAAGGATAAAGATGAAAACGAAATCGCTATGCCCTGTATGTTTCAGAGTGATAGAAGCAGAAGTGTATGAAGAGGAAGGTAAGATACTGATAAAGAAGCAGTGTGAGAAGCATGGCGAATTCGATGATGTATATTGGTCTGATTCCGAACTATATCGCAAATTCGCAAGGTGGCGATATGATGGCAAACCAGGAATTACACTCACAAAGACAGACAAGGGCTGCCCTTTTGATTGCGGACTCTGCCCCGAGCATAAGAGCTCCACAATGCTTGCTCTTATAGACCTCACGAACAGGTGTAACCAACGCTGCCCGACCTGCTTTGCAAATGCCGCTGTCACTGGTTACCTCTACGAGCCGACAATGGAACAGTTAGAGGAGATGATGAAAATGCTCCGGAGTGAGGTGCCACCCTGTCCTGCGGTGCAGTTTGCAGGTGGCGAGCCAACGATAAGAGACGGTTTTGTGGATATTGTGAAAATGGCACGAGATCTTGGTTTCTCACAGGTTCAGGTAGCGACAAATGGAATAGCAATGGCGAAGAGTGAACAGTTCTGCCGCGATTTAGCGGAAGCAGGATTGCATACGGTCTATTTACAGTTTGACGGCGTGACAGAAGAGCCGTATAAAGTATTACGGGGCATACCTGCGTTAAAGACAAAGTTAAAGGCAATAGAGAACTGTGGGAGGGGTGGATTAAACAGTGTGGTGCTTGTACCCACGCTCATGAAAGGTGTGAATGACGATCAAATAGGCGACATGGTGCGATTTGCGGCTAAGAACCTGGATGTTGTAAAAGGTTTGAACGCACAACCCATCTCGTTCGAGGGACGAGTAGATGAATCTGAGAGGAAGAAGGGCAGAATAACTATTCCTGATTTCATAAATCTCCTGGAAGAGCAAACAGACGGCGAAATACCGCGTGAAAGTTTTTATCCCGTACCTTTTGTTGCACCTATCTCATATTTCGTGGAGGGTTGGAAGGGGGAACCTCAGCTAGAACTCACGGCGCATCCGCATTGCGGTGCCGCGACATATGTCTTTGTTGAGAATGGGAAGTTAATCCCAATAACAGAATTCATGGACGTTGAGGGCTTCATGGAGTTCTTAAAAGAATCTACCGGTGGGCTGGACGGCACGAAAATAAGCAAACTAAAAACCGCAGCAAGGCTAATAGTCTCGTTAAGGAAGTTTGTCGATAGGGATAAGGGGCCAGAAGGTGTTGATGCTACCAGTTTGCTCGCCAGCATACTGGGAGTAGGCAATCGCGATTCTCTTGCGGTCTTTCATCGTAAAACGCTTTTTATCGGCGCTATGCACTTCATGGATACACATAATTTTGACCTGGAACGGGTAAAGAGATGCGGGATCCATTATGCCACGCCCGACCACCGTATAATCCCTTTCTGCACTTACAACGCTATCCACAGGCCTTCGGTAGAGAAAGCTTTTTCAACGCCTATCAATAAACCAGACCCCGAATCGAAATGATAAATTCGGCGCTTCGATAATACAATACCCTTAAATTTATTTAAATAGGAAAAGAATAAATATAATTATGCCCTCTTCGAAGAGTAGTATGACCTCGCAGATCATGCGGAGAATGATTACTATGGCAAACAGAGGGCTACACAAAAAGCCGTATTGTACGGTCCCTGCGGTATGCCTCTCATACGACGATGGCGATGACCGTTATGTGGCAACCACAATACGGTACAAAACTTCCTTATATTATATGCAAAATCGTATCAAAACTCATATCTAAATCTTTTTAATCTGATCACTTGTACAGATACAGAGAAGGTGGTATGATTATGGAAGAGAAAAGGGATTTTTCGGGATTTGTGAACGCGGAAGAAGCGGAAATAGAGCAGATAAAGGAGAGAAAGATGCGTGAGATGGAAGAAAGTATAAAGGCGAGAGAAGGGGAGCAAAAAGAAGGGATTATTGATTATCCTCTAACGTTAAGTGACGATACATTTATGGATGCAGTAAGAAAAACTCCACTGATCGTTGTGGATTGCTGGGCGCCCTGGTGTGGCCCATGCAAAACGATCGCACCGGTAATAGAAGAGTTAGCGAAGGAATATGCAGGTAAAGTCGTGTTTGGTAAACTGAACGTGGATGAGAATCCAAAAGTAGCCACGGATTTTGCTATTATGGCTATACCTACAATGTTCATCTTTAAAAATGGCGAGCCGGTGGATGTTATTCAGGGTGCTTTGCCAAAACCATATTTAGAAGCAAAGGTTAAGGAATGGCTGTAAGCGAAATAAAAAAATAAACTGTATGAAGTACGCCTTACCCAGCGCATAAACAATGAATGAATGAGCGAAATGTTCTCAGATAGAGATGGGCGACAGAGGGAAATAGAAATAGTAAAGACGTTTGCCGATTTGGGGCTGCATGTCCAGCCAGAGGCAATTGAAATACTCACTAATTATAAATACAAAAGCTTCGGGATAAATGAGATCGCAGAATGCGTGACCAATTCGTTAGACCCCGCGATTTTTGTTATTTCGCCACAGCATATAGCTGCGTCTATCGAAAAAATAAACGTGAGCGAGGGAGTGTCCCAACTACGGATGCATCCAAAAGCACCAACAATAATAAAAACGTTCCTTGATCCGGGCAACGGCATAGACCACAAAGATTTCTTACCGCATTTCATCAACAGATACGAGCGATTAAGTAAGCTAATAAAAAGGCGGATAAGCTGCGGGCAGATACGGTATATAAAAAATCGGCGAGAAAAGGAAGAGGTATCTATAGTGGGAATGGTCTCATCTATAAACAAAACGGCGAAGGGAAATACCCGTGTGGACTTAGAAGACCCTTCAGGTAATATGTCGGTAATCCTGACACATCAAGAGGAGGTTATACCTGATGAGGTTATCGGCGTTACGGGTTCTTTATATGAAGGGCAGTATTTAATTGCCAATCGGATAGTGTATCCAGATGTGCCTATCCGTTCAACAAATTCGCAATTATCTCTGCCACTGTCAGAAACGGAAAAGCCTGAGCCGGTGCATGCTGTATTCATCTCTGATCTGCATGTAGGAAGTACCACCTTTCTGGATGATGTCTGGGACAGTTTCGCGCAGTGGCTAAAAGAGCAGGCAGAAAGTATTAATATCGCCTATCTGGTTGTTGCTGGCGATATTGTAGATGGCATAGGTATATATCCCGGTCAGGACGAGGATTTGTCTATTACAGATGTTGAAGAGCAATATAAAGTGGCAGCGGGATATTTTCATGATCTACCCCGGCATATACACGTGATTATAGCTCCTGGGAACCATGATGCTGTTAGGAGTGCCGAGCCACAGCCACCATTACCAGATGACCTTAAGAAGCTCTTCCCTGACGATACTTGCTTTGTTAGCAGTCCCTCTTATATACAGATTGGAGGTAGGCAGGTACTGATATATCATGGTCAATCCTATGATGATTTCGTTAACTCCGTATCCCGGCTGAGCTATTCAAAGCCGGAAGAGGTAATGGTAGAAATGCTTAGAAGGAGGCATGTTGCCCCTATATATGGGACAAACATTTCTATTGTCCCCAACGGGCATGATTATGGCGTAATTGACCAGATTCCTGATATATTCCATTGTGGTCATACACATACCGTTGGCGTTTCTAAATACCGGAACGTGCTACTTATAAACTCGGGAACATGGCAATCGCAAACGCCATATCAAAAAAAGCGTGATATAACACCTACCGCAGGATGTGCAACTCTTGTCGAGCTTTCTGAACTGAAGACAAAGATACTGGACTTCGGAAACACTGTGGGGGCGTAAAAGGACAATATGAAGACAAGAAACAATAGCGTGAAGATCTCGAGACTGCGTAAAGCTGCGAGCGTATGCAACTGGATTCAGGATAGAGCTTACGGAGAATACGAGAAATTGCTGGCGGATGAAGTAGGGGAGCGGAGTCCGCCCGAGCATGTAGCGATAATCATGGATGGGAATAGAAGATACGCGAAGAAGATAGGAATTTCAATAGAAGAGGGTTATCTCTATGGCGCAGAAATAACAGAACATGTGATTGAGTGGTGTTTTGAGGCGGGAGTGAAGCAACTCACAATATATGCCTTTTCTATTGAGAACTTTTGTAGGTCCGCTGAAGAGAAGGAGAGGCTTTTTAAGCTAATGCGTGTGGAATTCGAGAAGATAAGTAAAGATGAGCGGGTTCATAAGCGAGGAGTAAGAGTGAAAGCCATAGGGAATCTCAATTTGCTGCCAGATTCGGTAAAAGAAGCAATACAAAAGGCAGAACAGGAAACGGCACATTATAACAGCTTTAAGTTGTTTGTTGCGGTAGCGTATAGTGGAAGGATGGAGATAGTGGATTCAGTACGTATAATAGCGGAAATGGTAAAACGAGGCTCGCTATCTGTGGATGAGATAGATGAAGAGACGATCTCGAAGCATTTATACATTAGCGAAATAGAAGCAGGAGACTCTGATTCCGGAGCAAAAGCGAGTGTTGATCTAATAATAAGGACCGGGGGCGAGATGCGATTGAGCAATTTCGTGCCCTGGCAGGCATTGGGTAACGAATGTGCAGCGTATTTCTGCGCACCTTTCTGGCCCGAGTTCAGAAAGATAGACCTCTTAAGGGCAATAAGGACGTATCAGGAGCGCGAGGCGGAGCAGCAGCAACGCACTACCGCAAGGATTTTAAAGTTGAACCATTTCTTAGAACGAAAATCGTTAGCGAAAAAACAATCTCAGAAAGAAAGTTTTATCAAAGAAGAAGAGATAAATTATTAGTAACTGTTTTTTTGCGGAGCAAAAAAGTTTATGAGATCATTTATCGCAGTGGATCTATCCAAGGAAATAAGAGAGAGGATAAAGGAGATACAAAAGCAGTTTGTAGCTTTGGATCAAACTGGGGTAAAATTGAAATTCGTGAATCCATGGCAGATGCATCAGACGGTGAAATTCCTGGGGGAGGTTCCCGAGGGTAACGTGGACCTAATAAAAAATTTGTTGTCTGAAATAACGCAAAAACCGTTTGATATCGAGCTGCGAGGTGTGGGCTTCTTCCCCGAAGCGAAATTGGAAAAAGCAAGAAACATACGGGTTATCTGGATAGGCATATGGCGGGGTATTGAAGAGTTGAAGGCATTGCAGGCGGATGTGGAATCGAAGATGCATGTGCTAGGCTTCCCGTTTGAGAAACGGTTCAGTGCTCATACCACACTCTGCAGGGTGAAAAAGCCATTAACAAGAGAAGAAATAGGGCCGATTTTAAATAAGATAGCGGAATTGAGCGATGTCGAAGCGGGTAAGATGCATGTAGAAGAGCTAAAATTGAAGAAGAGCACGCTTACGCCTAAAGGTCCTATATATGAGGATATATATGTGAAAAAGTTAGTATGATTAGATCTGTTTTTTCTTATTTCCTAATAGGCGATAGAAATGAATAAACCAAGTGTAACTTTGATGGATTTTCTGCATATAAAAAAGGATGGAGAGAAGCCAAGTGTTGAAAGTGAAAAGGTCGAGGAAAAGATAGAAGAGAAAGAAACACAGCACATATACTCCGTCCAGGAGGTCACGAGCTACATAAGGCATAGGTTGGATGAGGATAGTGTGTTGAGCAACGTTTATGTTAAGGGCGAGCTATCTAATCTCAGTCAGCCTACTTCCGGTCATTTATACTTCACACTCAAGGATAAATTCTCGGAATTGCGATGTGTTATGTTCCGGGAGAAGAATCGTGGGCTGAAATTCACGCCTGAAGATGGGATGAGCGTGATACTCCGGGGCCATATAAGTGTGTATGAGCGGCGTGGAAGTTATCAGTTATACGTGGATGAGCTGCAAGCTGAGGGGATAGGTGCGTTGTACCTTGCATTTGAGCAGTTAAAGAAGAAGTTAAAGGGAGAAGGTTTGTTTGACTCCAAATATAAGAAACCGATACCGAGTTTCCCCCGTAAAATAGGCATTATCACTTCGCCAACCGGTGCTGCTATCCGGGACATGTTAAACATTACAAAGAGGCGATTCCCTCATGTGTATATCTTGGTGGCGCCAGTTGCAGTCCAGGGAGAGGACGCACCCAGGCAGATAGTAAATGCTATTCGATTGATGAACCGAGTGAATGAGGAGCGGATGAAGATAGATGTGCTGGTGCTGGGTCGCGGAGGCGGCTCGATAGAAGAGCTCTGGGCTTTTAATGAAGAAGCGGTCGCCCGCGAGATATTCGCATCGAAAATACCGGTTATTTCCGCGGTGGGGCATGAAACGGACTTTACAATCGCGGATTTCGTTGCTGATAGGCGCGCGGCGACACCGTCAGAAGCGGCTGAATTGGCTGTGCCTGATAAGCGCGAGATAGAGCGGAATTTGAGCTCTTTGGAGTTGCGAATGCAACAGAACATATATAACACGATCGAATATCACAGAAAGAGGTTAGAGAGCATAGAGAAGAATATTTTATTTAGAAAGCCTACCGAAAGGATAAACCAACACCGGCAGACGGTAGATGAACTGAAGCGGACTATATTTGCGGCGAGTACGCATCTTGTGACATTGCATAGGAAAAGCTTACAAGCGCTTACTGGCAAACTGGACGCTTTAAGTCCTCTGGCTATCCTTGATCGTGGGTACAGCATATGTTCGCGATTACCAGACGGTAAAATAGTAAGGAGTATCGAGGATGTTTCCGTTGGTGATGCGTTAAAGATATTGTTCAGGGATGGGGAAGCGACTTCGGAAGTGAAAGAAAAATGGACGAAAAAGAAGAAGTAACATTTGAGGATGCGATGAAGCGGTTAGAGAGTATAGTAGAGACGCTGGGTGGAGGGAATCTTTCTCTGGAAGATTCATTGAAGATGTTCGAGGAGGGTATGGAGTTGTGCAAATTTTGCAATAAGAAGTTAGACGAAGCGGAATATAAGGTGGAGAAGTTGATGGAGAAGGAGGGTGGTGAGCTAAGCGTGGAGCAACTAAAAGTGGGGGAGTGATCAATCCTTCGACACCATCACCTCTGTTGCTTTTATCACTGCTTCTACGTAATCGCCTTTTTTCAGATCAAGGGCGTCTACCGCATCCCGGGTTATCAACGCAGTTATGATAGTAGGCGTTGAGACCTCGATTTTTACAGAAGCAGCAACTTCTCCTTTCTCTATCGCCTTTACAACACCGCTAATTTTATTCCTTGCGCTTATCTTCATATCCAAAGCCTCCCAATAGACCTCATCTGCCGACAAACTACTTAGATACTGCTCATACCGTTCATATTCGCGTAAAACCCGTGTTCCTTCTTCCGTTAGCTCTGCACCACCTCCTCCTTTCGCACCGCCACGATGTGTCTTTACCACAGGAGTGCCTATTGCTTCTTCTATCTTCCTTATATGCTCCCATGCAGATCTATAAGGGATAGAAAGCGTTTTGGCAGCATTTCTAATAGAGCTCAAATCGCGAATCGCTCTGAGTAACTTTGCTCTGCCTTCGCCCAGGATCGCCTTTCCTTTATGCTCTAGCCAGGGCTTATACCGCGATTCGTATTTCTTTACCGGTGTGTGCATAAGTGTTAATAGAAAGAAGCGAAGTTAAAATTTTAATCTATCTATTATGTGATGTATTTTGCCAAATTCTTACTCGATTACTTGATCCTTTTGGCAGTCTCGTCACCTTCTTGTTCATGCCATATCAACTCATTAACTTTCCCAGTTTCATCTCTGGTAAAACTAATTTCTGCATCAACTATCTCACCTTTATAAAAATATCTGGTTTCAGATAGTGGTAATATTTCAAATTTATCCTGTCCTGTTACCCGTGCAAATAATTTATCACCTTCTCTTGAAATCGTTAATGTGACGTTGGGAGCGAACTCATATTCTCCAATAAAATCATCGTAAATAGATGGATCCACCGCGACTGCTTTCTTCAAGGTCTTCAGTTCAAAATTCTGATTTAATATGTAGAAGCCAATATCACTAATATCTCCCTTTGAATTTGAAAGAACAACAACAGCTTTTTTATTCTTTTTGTCAAAACCCATAAAACAGAAGTATCCGCCAGTCTCACCGGAGTGACATATAATTTCAGAGTTAAACTTTTTCACGATATGCCATCCCAATCCAACTTCGTATCCTGGAGTGCCTATAGGAGCAAATGCAATTTGTGTTTTTTCCATTGCCGGGTATAACTTGGTTTCCTTCAATCCCATTTCAGCAGATAAGAAAGTAAGCATGTCTAAAGTCGTAGAGCGTAGCGCACCTGCTCCTGCAAAAGCTTGCCAATCCCAATTAGCAACTTCCGTATCTCCAAAATGGCCTTTAGCCAATAGAACTTGTTGCTGAGGAGTTAAAGAGATTGTCGTATTTTTTAATCCTAGTTCATTACAAATTCGGTTTACAACTACTTGTTCATAGGTTATACCAGATTTTAATGCCAGAGTATGACCCAGAAGACCCGCACCAAGATTTGAATATTCATATTGAGTGCCAATGTCTCTATCAAGGGTGTAATTAGAGAGGAAATCATACGTATCCTCTACCGTATAATCTGCATATGGGTTGCTCCAATCTTCAGGCGCAAAATTTTCTGGCATTCTTGGTAAACCTGAGGTATGTGTAGCCAAATGCTGCAAAGTAATTTTTTTGCCATCCCACATAGGTACTTTTACCTCTTTTGGAAGAAATATATCAATGGGATCATCTAAACTTATTTCCCCTTCCTCAACCATATCTGCCAGTATCAATGAGGTAAACACTTTTGTTATTGATCCAATCTCGTAGATAGTGTTTTCATTTACATCTTGTGTACTACCTTTAGCCAATTTTCCATAATTATAGAATTTGGAGCTGTCTTTATCTAACACACCAACAACAATACTTACACTATATTCATTATCTACTCTTTCCTGGATTAGTCTTTCAATTTCAATTTCTTTGGATAATGCAATGTCCTCTTGGGCTAAGCATCCAATTAACATTGCTATAACTCCAAATAAAACAATAACTAAAACAGCTATCGAGCTAATCTTCGATTTTTTCATAATTGCTCCATTTAAATTTGGCAAAATATTTCATTGCCGCCTTCTCAAAAGATATGCCACTGCCAGCAATCCGGCGATTGTAAATAGCGTTTCAAAGGATGGCGTGGCGGGTGTTGGTGTAACTGTTACCATTGGAGATGGCGTTGGAACGGGTATGAGGTTGACGGTTGCTTCATCTGTATTTCCTTCTCCATCATCTGCTACCACGGTGTATTTCTCCATCAGAGCATAATCTGTATCAAATGCTGCGCTGAACTTACCGTTTTCGACACGGACCATTGTGGGCATTAGTTGTTCCCCTATTGGTCCTTCAACAATTATAATAATTACTGATCCTTCTTTCTTATCTGAGGTACCAGTTACTGTTAATAGCTCCCCTACAACCACATCCGCAATAGGATCTAATCTGACCACATACGATTTTGGTGCTTTCACTGCTAACCGCATGACCATTGAAAGATCGTCACTCACTGTCGAATTAATGCTCGCACCGAGGATTAAGGATAAAATATGATCTTGCGACATGCTCCGAAGATTTGGATTATTATATTTCTGATTTATAGCTCCAATTATATTAGACCTATCAGTATCTCCATAGACACCATCAATCCCGTAACTAAGCACTACCACGAGATATGTCCCGGTATAAGTGGTATCACTCACGTGAAACTCTTTTGAGTAGGTGTGATCTGTGCGAGATACAGAGACTTTATCATAAGTGATACCGGTGTAATTTGTGCCTGTGTTCTCTCTTATACCATACTTTCCGGCTTCGCCACCACGTGGAGAAATAGTTAGAACCTCTAATTGTCTCGAACCCGGAGCATCACCACTTATTAGGAAGCTATCGCTTCTATTAACCCTAATGGTAGAGCGTTCCACTATTAAACCACCTTGCACCATCAGAATTGATGTGGAACCATCGTTGCCCTCCTCAGGTCCAATGGTACCAACTCCTCGTGCCCTATTTATAAATGCCTCTATTTTTACGGGTCGCGGTCTTTTTAAACTGCCTGGTGAATAAGTTGCGACTGTATCTATGAGCACGCGAAATGCCCCAAATTCGTCGAGCTCGACATCATTTAATTCTGGTATGACAACACCATCAATCGCAATATCTACTGTATTTCCAACGCTAGCCATGCCTCCAATAAACAGTTCATCCCCTATGACTACCGAACATGGCATATCAAAAATAACTGATTTTTCAATTGCTATAATGGGCATGCTCATAATTGGCAATAAAATAAGCAAAATAAAACTTATCGTCCACAATTTTTTCTTATTTCGTTTCATAATTTTAATCTTGCCTTTTTTTACAATCTCGCCGTTTTTTATTATGAATGCTATCGTATTCCACAATAAAAAGCAGTTTTATGCCCAGCTATGTCAACAACCCTACCAAAAACCGCACATAATTCTCTAAATCCGCTATTGCAACGTTTTCATCAGCTCCATGCGGGTTACAATCCACGAAACAGCCAACGCCAAAAGCACAAACCGGCTGATTCGTCCTTTGAACTGCATATGCGACATCCAAACCGCCTTGTACACCGATTATGGGTTTATAAACGTCAAATGCGTCCGATACGGCATCCTGCACCCGCTTTGTCCATTCACCGCTTTGCTCGGCGAACATAGGTGGGAATCCAGGCTTACACTGCAGCTCTATCTCTACCCCATGTTTTGCTTTTATCATTTCTACTGCATCTTCAAGTTCCTTTATCACTTCCTCTTCTTTTTCCTCTGGGATATATCTCCGATCACCCCGTAAGGTGCAGCTCGGAGGTATCACATTCTCCTTTACACCGCCAGAAATCATAGTAACGTTAAAAACAGGCTTTATGTGTTTCTGACCAGTTAGTTCTGTCATAATAGGGCCACATGGTGCTTTCGATTCCCTACTCTCTATCTGCCTTTTCAAACCCTCTAACTCGCTCATCACCAGCATTGCCTTTTCTATCGCATTCACACCTGAAAAAGGAATGGAGCTGTGAGCGGATTTACCATACACTGTCATCGCCCAATTCATTACCCCGTTCGTTGCTATGCACACACCTTCGTTATCGCCATCCATACAGAGTAAATAATCACCCGTTAGTAATCCATAATCAGCAAAGAAGCACAACCCTGAGTAGGTCCCTAGCTCTTCATCCGTGGTCAATGCAACCCTGAGATTATACTTGCTTTTTAAGTCCTGCTCTTTCATCACACGTAACGCAGTTAAAAGCGATGCGACACTGCCCTTTGAGTCCGCAACACCGCGTCCATATATCCTACCGTCTTTGATTACAGGGTTAAAAGGCGGCGTGCTCCAACCCTCACCTGCGGGAACCACATCCAAATGCGTGTATATATCTACACTTTCTTTTGCACCACAATCTTTAGTAGCGAGAAGGTTCACTCTCTCGCCGCTTAACTCCACACTCTTTTGCCTTGCTTCGTAAACATCCGCTGGCATCTCTATCCGTTCACATTCAAACCCTAAATCATCAAACACCTGTATAAGCCAATCCACTATCTTTCCGTAATTCTCTCCAGGCGGCACATATGTGGGTATCCGGACCAATGCCTTGAGAGAATCTGTAAGATACTTCCTCATCGCCAAATCCACGTCTTCGCTTTCTTCCATCTTTACGTATATAAGCTATAACCTTCGTTTGTTTTATATTTCTTTTGGTAACGCTTTTCTTTAAGAACATAGGGATTTTGACTAAAGTAAAAGGGGGCATATAGAGATGCAAGACAAATTTAGCTGTATTCTGGTTGATTGGAACTATGCGTATGATCTTTGCAAGGATGTAAGAGAGGAGATAAAGGAAGCGGGATTCAAGCCGGAGGTTATAGTTGGCGTGGCAAGGGGCGGCTGGTACTTAGCTCGTGTACTTTGCGATTTCTTCTTGCTTAAGGATCTGCTCAGCTTGAAGATGGAACACTGGGGTGTAACGGCCACAATTACGGGTGACGCGGAACTGAAATATGGGCTTGACGATGCGGCACAGGCGAAACTAAAGGATAAGCGAGTATTAATAGCAGATGATATAACTGACACCGGTGACAGCATAAAGCTTGTTGTTGATTATATTAAATCTATGGGCGCAAAAGAGGTAAGAACTGCAACATTACAGCATAAAACTTCCTCCTCTTTCATTCCCGATTTCTATGGCGAGCTCATGAAAGAATGGAAATGGGTGGTATATATCTGGAGCATTCATGAGGATTTGATGGACTTAATGGGGCGGGTGATTGCTAATGGTGAGCTGAGTATAGAAGAAATAAGAGCTGCTATGGCGGACGAATTCGACTTCTACGTGCCCTATCACCTTCTAAATGAGGTATTAGAAAATATGAAATATCACGGTAAGATAAAAAGTAAAGAAAAAAGGGGGAAGGTTGTGTGGGTACTGGGCTAAATTGCCGGGATTTTATATTATAGTGCCTCAATACCAAAAGACTCCAGCAACACCTCTTTATTTATATTCCCACTTGTAAATGTCTTTCCGCTGTTCAGTTCGTTTACTGTGATCTGCGCAGGTGCAAACATGGCTGCATCTACCTTGTAGAAGTCGAAACCCGCATTTTTAAATGTTGTGTAGAACGGTTTCCCATAGTCCTTTGAGACCTGCGAAGGCATTTTCTTTACGTATCCCTTCAAATCTTCCACGTCATCGTATTTTATCGCGTAATAAATGCGACCACCGTATATAATGCAATCATTGGTCGAACCCATGCACTTCACATCATCACCAACAATAGGTGAGATTGGTATGATACCATGAGCGTGTTCTATGCAGTTTATGTCAAAACCTAAAGACTCGAGCTTGTGAACGCCTGTTTCCACGCCTCTGGCAGAAATCTGTACAGAGCCCGCAATGGATGCTGTTGGCGCCACCGCGATATAAAGGTCTTCTGGTTCTACCCTGCACGCCTTCGCTATTTCTTCCGTCACTTCTTCATCTGGTATACTGCTACATTCTAAAACCAACACGGCCTCATTTGCGTCGTCTTCATACCCTATCTTCTTATATAACTCTTTCGGATTGAGTGAAAGTGCTCTTGCGGGTCCGGAACCCATAGCGAAGAATTTATTCACACTTATCCGCCATCCCGCAAATTGCGATGCCATACAGGCGATTACCGGATGGTCCGTAGTAATCTCTATCGCAGGCACGACCATTTCACCGAGATCAAAGCTGCTGAATTTGAGATCCGCAAGGTCCGCCATGCATATCCGAGATAAGTATAACCCTGCTTCAAGACCGCCTTTTTCTTCCACTCCGGCATCTATTATCGTTGTCCCGTTAGCCAGCTCTTCTATGCCCACCTGCAATTCTTCCGCGTTGTCCACCATCTCTTCAAATACATCCAATCCATATTCATTCACGCTTATCATCATTCTTTTCCACCACTCCTATTACATACCATGCACCTCTATTTATTATAATGATATGGTTTTGTCAAAAATCGTGTAAAAGAGCAAAAAACATTAGGGGTCTATCTGAACAGTATCACCTCTTTTCTCTTCTTTCCTACCTTCCACTCCTTCATCTTCTCGTTCAGCAAATGCTGGTCCACAAAGACGAAATCGCCATTCTCTTCCTTTAGCAGTAAAGGTATCTCATCAATAGAAAAAGTGGGAATGCTAAACATAAGAAACGTGTTAGTAGCGAAATGCGATAACTCTTTACCATATATTACAGCGCTAATACCCTTCTTCGCTAACAGTTCCGCTGTGCTTGCCCCACCCCCACTACCGTCCTCGAGGAATACAACATCACCTTTTTTTAGCCCATACCGCCGATGTGCATCTAAGATTGCATCATGAGAGAAAGATTTTATCAGCTTTATCCTTTTCCCGCCCTTTACTCCCCTTTTTCCTTTCAGTTCTTCTATGATCGTCCTTAAATCAGCATTCAGCTCGTCCTTTTCTTTTAATTCTTCTCTCAGCCGCACTATCTTATTGTCTCTCCGCCGTATCTCTTCTATTACTGCCATCTCTCTTCTCCCTTCAGACCTCATAGAATCAAGTTTGTGGTCCAAACGACTAATTTTGAGCTCTTTTTCAGCGTCCATTGTCTTAAAAGCGATCGTGAGCTCTTCCAGCATCGCTATCTTTTCGTCTTTACCCTTTATAATTCTGCGTAATCTGAGAATATTTTCGCTTTCTTCACTGCTCTTCTTCTCTTCTGGCCGCTCCACACTTATAACTTCTTTATTCGCCCATTTCAGACTAATTAATTTGTCTATTGCTGCACTTATAGAGACACCTTTAACTACCTGCGCCTTCACCTCTTCCACGTCCACTCCCGCCGGCGTCTTCTTCTGTACCTGCGAGAATTTCTTCCTATAGCGCTTGAATGCAGTGACAGAAGCAGCTAAGGCATCCCTTTCATGTGCGTTTTTATATTCGTAGCCCGCCCCCTTCGTCAGTGCAATCTTCTCCTCCAGTGATAGGGATTCGTCTAATTCCGGGACTAGAATGGAGAAGATGCTGCTTATCCTTTTTACCATTGCAGGGGTGGGTGTGACATCAGAAGCGACTATCAAAGGCTTTCCAAGCGATATTATCCGCGATACTACATCTGAGACCGAATAATTCTTTGAGCTGAATATGTCTATTGGTCTCCCATCAAGGTCGAGCATGGCAACTCCTATCGTGGTACCGGGATCTATGCCAACGAGGGTGTAGCTTCGTTTTATGGATGAGTATGCCATCTGCTTATTTTTTAAAATTAGATTTCTATACAAATATAATTTGACTACTTATTTATGGTAAAGATGGGAGAGGAATGAATGAAACTGGGAATAATCGCAGATACTCATGATGATCACGAAGCAATAGAAAAAGCGGTAGGGGAGCTATATGAAGACCCTCATGACTTCGAACTTGCCAGGAAGAAGCTAATTGTGACGCATAAACCAAAGATAGTGGAGGCGTTGGCTGTATCGGGCGCTTATGATGTGGTGATATATGGGCATACACATAAAGCGGAGATAGAGAAGAAAGAGGATAAAGCGTTGATGATAAATCCTGGAGAATGCTGCGAGCGTCTCACGAGAAGGAGAACGGTTGCCATACTCGATTTAGAGAAGGATGAGACGAAGAGAGTGCAAGTGTAAAAAACATGAAAAAAGCGCAAATTATTTATAATGATAACTCAAACCCATATAAAAAGGAAGATTAGTAAATAATATGTAAGGAGGAATACTCAAATGGGAACGTTATATGAAGACATAATTGATTGTGGCGGAGCGATTTTTGGTAATGAGCATTTAGAAACGCTCAGAGAGTGCGTGCAATGCGGTAAGTGCACTGGCGGCTGTCCTTCCGGAAGGAACACGGCGTTAAGGACGAGAAAGTTAATGCAGATGGCTCTGGTGGATATGCGAGAGGAGATTTTTAACGCCCCCGAATTGTGGTTCTGCTCAACTTGTTACACCTGTTATGAAAGATGTCCAAAGGGTGTAAAAGTGACAGATGTAATAAGAACGATACGGAACTTAGCGGCGAAGGAGGGGCACATGTCGGTTCCACACAGGATGATTGGCGTTTATGTGATGAAGACCGGGCATGCGGTGCCGATCGGTCCGGACCAGATGAAATTGCGAGAGGCGGTAGGTCTCGAATCGCAGCCTCCGACCGCGCAGAAACACAAAGACCAATTGGAGCAGGTGCAAGCGATATTTAAGGCGACTGGGTATGACGCGATGATTGATTTTGATTGGGCTACAATGAATTTAAAAGGGATGGATAAAGGGGGTAAGAAATGACGGAAGAATCGAAGACGTATGCTTATTTCCTCGGTTGTATCACGCCGAACAGGTATCCGGGGATAGAAGCAGCAACGAAGACGATACTAAAAGAGTTTGGGATAGAGACAGAAGAGATGATGGGTGCTTCCTGTTGTCCAGCGCCTGGTGTTTTTGGCTCTTTTGACATGAATACGTGGCTGCCGGTAGCAGCGCGTAATCTCGCTATTGCGGAGGAGATGGACCTGGAGATAGTTGTGACGTGTAATGGTTGTTACGGGTCACTTCAGGAAGCGGACCATTTACTACGGGCGAATCCAAAGTTAAAAGAGAAGACCAATAAGATATTAGGCGAATTCGGTAGAGAATTCAAAGGCACTACAAAGGTGAACCATTCACTCGTGGTTTTTCACGATGTTATCGGATTGGACAGGCTAAAGGAGAAGATAACGAACCCGATGGATGGCGTGAATGTAGCAGTGCATTACGGCTGCCACTTCCTTAAGCCAAGAGAGGTAAGGGGACATGGCTCTTCGGATGATACGTATATCTTGGAGGACCTTGCGCAAGTAACAGGAGCGAAGACGCCAGAATACAAGGACAAATTGATGTGCTGTGGCGCAGGCGGCGGAAACCGAACTGCCGATTCTGTTCAATCCCTGGAATGGATGCGTCAGAAGCTAGTGAGTGCGATAGAAGCGGACTGTGATTGCATGATTCATCCCTGTGCGTTCTGCCATTTGCAACTGGATAGAGGGCAGGAGGAGATGGAAAAGGCATTTGGCATATTCTTCAATTTCCCCATTCTCTTCTTCACGCAGTTCCTCGGTCTTGCAATGGGACTCAGCGTAAAAGAACTGGGATTGGACGAACAAGTTACAACTATGCCAGACAAATTATTAAAATAGAAAAGAAAAGAAAAAAACATTTTATTTTTTTCTTCTTTTTGTTTTGTTTTGCTTTGCTTAATTACGTGAGTTAGTTGAGAACTAATTTACCAGAGTTTTGTAGGTTGAGCTAGCACTGCTTTAAATTGACCTTTTTTCTGCCTTACGACACGCAAGTCCTTCTCCTTCTCCGTTATTTTATTTATTAGTTCTGTCTTCTGATCCTCTTCCGCTGCGCTTTTAAACTCGCCTACTAAATCGCCTATCTCCTTCATCAATGCAGCTATTTCTTCATCCTTTTCCTTTATTACCTCATCAGGTACTACGCCCATTTTACATTACTACCTCCATTTACGTATTATAAATGCAAGATATGATACTTCCCGCATTTATATCTTTCTATTTTAGCCTTTCAATACGATCTCTATATGGACATCTTTTGGTATTGGTATGCGCATAAGTTGCCGCAGAGCTCTTTCATCGGCTTCTAGGTCTATCAACCGCTTATGTACGCGCATTTCCCAATGATCCCATGTAGGGGACCCTTCACCATCCGGGCTTTTTCTACACGGAACCATCAGCTTCTTTGTGGGAAGAGGAATGGGACCTGACATCCTAACACCGGTGGTCTCAACGATCTTTTTCACTTGCTGGCATATCTCATCCAATTTCAGATGGTCAATACTCGATAATTTTATCCGTGCTTTTTGATTCATTTTGTTCCCTCTTCCTGCTAGCCTTGCTTTATTTCTCCTTTAGATCTATTACCATACCTGCAGCAACTGTTTGCCCCATGTCCCGGACTGCAAACCTGCCGAGCTGTGGTATCTCCTTTACGCGCTCGATGACTAAAGGTCTTGTCGGTTTTACTTTTATGATTGCCGCATCGCCCGCTTTTATAAAGTCCGGATTCTCTTCCACTGTCGCACCGGTCTTAGGGTCCATCTTCTTAGTAATTTCTAGTATCGTAGCAGCAACTTGGGCGGTATGGGTATGGAAAACCGGAGTATATCCTGCGGTAATTGCACTTGGATGCTGGAGTACAACTATCTGTGCCGTGAACTCATCAACAATCGTTGGCGGGTTATCCACAGGCCCACAAACATCACCTCGCCTTATCTCTGTCCTGCTTATTCCACGAACATTCCAGCCGATGTTGTCACCTGGAATAGCTTCTTCGATCTCCTCATGGTGCATCTCTATTGTTTTCACCTCACCTTTCGCAGCAGGCGGGTTGAAAATCACGGTGTCTCCTTTCTTCATCTTTCCTGTCTCCACTCGCCCTACTGGTACGGTCCCTACACCGGTTATTGTATATACATCTTGCACGGGTATTCTAAGCGGAAGATTAACCGGCTTATCCGGCACTTTCATGAGGTCTAACGCTTCTAAAAGAGTAGGCCCGTCGAACCAGGTCTCTTTGTCACTTTTCTTTGTTATATTCACGCCATCAAGTGCGGAAACTGGAATAAAGATGACATGCTCCTCCTTGTAGCCCACCAGGCCCAGAAGTGCTAGTAGCTCCTTCTTCAACTCCTCATAGCGCTTCTGATCGTAATTCACACGGTCCATCTTATTTATAGCTATGATCAACTGAGTCACACCCAAAGTTCTGGCTAAGAATACGTGTTCCTTCGTCTGAGCCATTATACCGTCCTTAGCATCTACTACCAACACCGCTGCATCCGCCTGTGATGTCCCAGTGATCATATTTTTCACGAAATCCCTGTGTCCCGGGCAATCCACAATCGTATAGTAATACTTTTTAGTATCAAATCTTTGGTGGGCAACATCTATTGTTATTCCCCTCTCCCGTTCATCCGCCAAAGTATCCATCACCCAGGCATATTCGAAAGTCGCTTTTCCTATCTCTGCTGCCTTTTTTCTGTACTCTTCTATTATATGAGGATCTATCGCTCCTGCCTCTGTTAGCAACCGACCCAACAGCGTTGACTTGCCGTGGTCAATATGCCCTATCATTGCCAGATTCATATGCTCTTTCTCTACCATTTTTTCCTTTTCCCTCCTTCTTTTTCTTCTAATCTGTAACCTATAAGCTACCTTACTTTATCCTCTTTTACTATAACTTAAAACTTTATTTCTATCTTATTTATTATTGTATGAGGTATTATTCAAATCTGTGATGACACATTTTAACGTTTCAAGAAAATAAATTATTCTTTGGACACAGATTAACTCAGATTAACGCATAAGAAATTAAATCAGTGTAAATCCGGCTAAATCTGCGTCATAAATTAAATAGTTAGAAGTTATACTGTAGGTATATACAAGAATAAACAGCAAATGAAGCTAAAATCTGAGTGCATCCCTTGCCTGGTAGAAAGAACAAAATATGAGTGTGATATTCTATTTGAGGATGATAGAGAAAAGCTGCTAGTGTTGAGGGATTTTATTGCTTTCCTTTTTGAGCATCTCGAAGGTGAACTGAACGCACCTGTTTTTTTTGGCACCGCGAGGGAGAGAATATTAAAGAGGCGAAGTGGCGTGGAAGATCCTCACGAATGGGTAAAACGGCGAAGTAACGAAGTAGCAAAAGGGTTGCTTTTAGAGGCGTATAAGTTTTACAATGCGGCAAGAGATAAACTAGAAGCGTTGATACGGATAGCGGCAGCGGCGAATTCAATGGAATACGGCGTAAAAGGGTATTTATACAGCGATGAAATTTTTAGGCGTGATTTCTTGCGGACGTTAAACGAGAAACTTAATTGGGATAGAAGCGTGATTTTAGCTGCGATAAATAGCCGAAAACAGGTGATATATCTAACGGACAATGCAGGCGAGGTATTTTTCGATGTGTTTGTGATAAGGGAGTTGATAAAAATGGGTAAAGAGGTGATTGTGTCGCCGAAGAGCGCACCTGTTATAAACGATGCAACGATAGAAGATCTGAAGGAAGCGGGTATCTCTTCTTCCGAGGCGGGGTGTAAGATAATTCCAAGTGGCGCATACATAGGTGTATCATTAGAAGAAGCGGAGGGGGAGTTCATGGATGTGTTCAGCGATGATAGGTATCTAGTGATAGCGAAGGGGATGGGGAACTACGAATCAATATCCGAGTTCGAATCGAAGTTAGATCTGAACGGCCGGTTAATATACCTCTTCAGAGCGAAATGCGAACCAATAGCGGAAGATATAGGAGTAAGAAAGGGCGAACTTGTTGCTAAATTCGTGTGAGGTACAGTAAGTGCAAGTAAGCCCGATAAAATAGGGTAGTTATGCATTCAGAGAGTATGCTGATAAAAAATCTTCTTTTTTGATTTCAATGGTTATCCTGAGGTTTTGATATTTTTTTTTGCGTGATTTCTTTTTTATTAGCTTATTTTTTAATTAATAGTTAAGATGGGTAAGTATGTTGGAAGCGATGAGGGAGGGGAAGAGGAGAAGCGATGGTAAGTTACATAATGAAGCAGACAAAAAGGGGGAGAATATGCTTTGGAAGCCCTAGAATTTATTTCATGGTGAAGTGGTTGGAGCTAGGAGATAAAATATGGATCCATTAATACCGATGATAATAATATTGGGATTAGCGCTTAGTTTATCAGTTTTTTCTTATTATGTAGCAAAAAGAATAGAACGGGAAGTTCTTCTCTTAAAAGAAGATATAAAAAAACTAAGTATGGAAGAGGCGATTATGAGGACTGATTTTTTAGTTGCTACAGAGGAATTAGCTTCCAAGGGTTATGTCAAAATTAAGGAGGGTTAATCGAACCTTCGCCAAGTCAACTGGAGAATTTAGAAATGGAATATACCTGGATTGATTTTGCCTTTTTAGTTGCTGTTGCTTTTGTTGGCGGATCAATTCTTCTGGTTTTTCAACACCTGGCTAGAAGATTATCAAAATGGCTCAGAATGATTAGAGATCTTAGTAATGAAGTAATAGAGAGTAGAGAGAGAATAAAAGAATTAGAAGAAAAAATTAAGGAGTTGAGGAAATGATCATAGTCACTATATGTTTTATTATCTTTATGTCCATTTTTTATTTGTTTTTGGGACTATCAATCAGAGAAAATCTTAAGAAAATAAAGCAGGATGAAGAAGAGACATACAAGAACCTTAAATGGCTAAAAGATCACAAATTGAAGGTTTAAATTATGATTTTTAAAGGAGAGAAAATATTATATTTTGCCTTAAGAGAAAGCACTGGAACTTAAAATGACTAAAACTAAAGAAGTGATCCTTTTCTCTGCGGCTGAGAACGAATTCAGAGAATCGCTAAGAGCGTTCCTTGATGGCGTGGATGCGAAGAAGATAGAGCGTGAGATATATGAACGTGATTTTTATCCGCGGGAACTCTACGGTAAACTAGGCGATGCCGGCTTCTTAGCGCCTGTATTGCCGGTAGAATATGGTGGCAGGGGGAAATTGGTATATGAATCGATATTGGCAGAGGAACTAGGTGCTGCTTGCGTGCCTCTAGCATGGATACATTCCACGTCCTCTTATGCATACGCAACGATTGCACGATATGGTAACGAGGAGCAGAAGAGTAGATATTTGCCTGCAATGAAAAGCGGTGCTAAGATCGGTGCAATTGCGATAACCGAGCCCGAAGCGGGAAGTGATGTGATGCATATCAAGACAAGAGCAGAGCGAAATGGCGATGAGTATCTGATCTGTGGAGAGAAGAGGAACATAACAAATGGTAGTAAAGCGGATGTCCTCTTAGTATGGGCGATAACAAATCCGGAGGTTGATCCAGGAAGTGGAATGAGCGTGTTCATTGTGGAATCAGACGCTAAGGGGTTTGAGGTGGAGCGTGATTATAAGCTACTGGGCGGGTTTCCGGGCACCGTAAATTCGTATCTCCGGTTTGATGACGTGCGAATACACGGGAAAAATATGATGCTCGGCGGCGAAAACGAAGGGGCAAGGGTAATGTTCGATGAGTTATCTATTGAGCGAGCGTTATATGCCGCGATGTTAGTTGGCGAGGCGAGACCAATACTAGAACTCGCGGTCGAATATTCAATGGATAGGGAGCAGTTCGGGACCGCGATAAGCCGATTCGAGGCAATAAGTTTCAAAATCGCAGACATGGCGACGAAGTTAGAAGCAGCTAAGTTGATGGTCTATCATACCGTTAGGCTGATTGATGCGGGGTTCGAAGCAGAGCAGGAATCGGCGATGGCAAAGCTTCTTGCTTCTGAGGCGTTTTACGAAGTTGCGCATAATACTGTACAGATATTGGGTGGCCGGGGACTCACAGATGAATATCCCGCGGAATGGGCGTTCCGAATGGCGAGGTTGTCTATGATTCCCGCGGGCACAAATGAGATAATGCGGTTTATTGTACAACGAGAGGTGTATAAGGGGTATAAGGGTAAGAAGGGGGGTTAAGACACTCTACGGGAGATCCAACTTTTTCATGTTGTACTAATTTTATTCTCAAGATCGCAACATCTCGAAAGAAAAATTAAAGTGTGAACATTTAACGTGTATTGTGAATATATATTCATATATGCCAGGGCGAAGACGGTGCAGGTGCGTAGGCTTCAAGCCAAATTTCCTCCTCTTTGAGCCACGGCTAGGGGAGAGAACGCCTAATCCTGAGGTCCGTGAAAGGTTGATATTGAAAGTGGAAGAACTGGAGAGCATAAGGCTTAAAGACTATCAGCAGCTAAGTCAGGAAGAAGCAGCGAAAAAAATGGGCGTTTCGCAACCTACATTCCATCGAATACTAAGCGAAGCACATCGAAAAATAGCAGAAGCTTTTGTTGAAGGGAAAGCCATAAGGATAGGAGGCGGTAATTACGTAATATTGAATGCTAACAATGAAACGCATGTGCCCCTTCCGAAAAGGTCTCCTGGCTGGAAAAGAGAGAGGCATGGGCGTGGTGGAGATTTTTTAGTTTCATCATAGTCTATCTTTATATACTCATATGAATATATATTCACATAAGGAAGAAAAAATCAAAATCTATAGGGCGAAGGTGAAAGATAAAGATGAAGATATGCGTAACTGCAACAGCAGGAGACTTGAATGCACAGGTAGATCCGAGGTTCGGAAGGTGCCAATACTTTGTAATCGTAGATTCGGAGACAATGGCGTTTGAAGCGATGGCGAACGAAGCGATTGCCGCACCGGGTGGAGCGGGAATTCAGGCGGCACAAACAATGGTGAATAAAGGTGTGGATGTAGTCATTTCGGGGAATATAGGCCCCAATGCTTTTCAGGTGCTTTCCACAGCAGGTGTGAAGATTGCAACCGGCGCGTATGGCACGGTACAAGAAGCTGCTGAGATGTATAAAAGCGGTAAGTTAGGTGAGACAGGTGCTTCAACAGTAGCTGCTCATGCTGGTATGGGCGCTACTGCACCAGGTGGCGGATTTGGCATGGGCATGGGCGGAGGACGAGGCGGCGGTAGAGGGCAAGGCATGGGCAGAGGTATGGGACTTGGCATGCAGCAACCAATGCCTCCGCAACCACAACCACAAGCGCCGCAGGCACCATTAACGCCGCAAACAAAAGAAGAAGAAATCGAGCAACTATCGAACATGGCAAATAGACTGGTGAAAGATTTGGAAGAAGTGAAGAAGAGAATAGAAGAACTTAAAAAGAGGTGATGTAACATAAGATGAGTGGCATGGGAAGAGGAGGAGGAGGAAGAGGCCAAGGAATAGGGCGAGGAAGAATGGGTGGCAGCGGATTGGGTCCTGCCGGAGAATGCCGATGCCCGAATTGCGGATATACAATGTCGCATCAAACGGGGGTGCCATGCTATCAGCAGACCTGCCCAAAATGCGGGTCTAAAATGACAAGACCGTAAAAGAATTTAGGAGGTGATAAGAAAAAAATGGGAGGATATGGAAGGAGAAACATGTATTATCTGACTGGTTTACCAGGTTGGATGCGATTTGGATACTCTCCGGGCTGGGTAGGTAGAAGCCCAACAGGAATGCCGCCAGGTGCACAGTATCTCAGTCAAACGGGACAGATGCCGCAGTTTGCTTCTTGGATACAGCAGCAAGCACCAGCAGGCGCACCTGTTGCACCAATGGGCATGCCAGCAGTGCCGAAAGAGCAGGAGATTTCTATGCTCGAATCGCAGGCACAGATGCTTGGGGACCAGTTAGAGCAGATAAAGAAGAGATTGGAAGAACTGAGAAAGTAAAGAGTGGAAAGGGGCAATTAGAAACATGAGGAGAAGGAAATGGGTAAATGCGAACTGTGTGGAAAAGCGAGAAGATAGTTCTTTCTTTATCCTTTTTCTTTTTTAGTGTGCTATGCCGCAATCCCTACTATCATTAGCCTGGAAAGCTTTTGTTAACGAAGAACTATGTGTCGGGTGTGGAAAGTGCACCGGGGTTTGCTGGACCGGT
>CBDAFQ010000045.1:0-11951 GCA_965195275.1 uncultured ANME-1 euryarchaeote
AGGTCAGAAACCACGAGTTCCGGTATTATAGCATTACGTAGAAGAACCGACGTGGCACCATCTGCTGCTATTACGACATGATCACGAGATAAATCATCGAACTTCTTCTCTCGTATATCTCGCTCCAAACACGGTGCATTACCACAAATTAATGCTAATTTACCTTTTAGCAGCATCTCTACTTCTCGTTTTACTGTCTCTACCACTTCTCGTTTACGAGCTATCAGCTCCGAAGCCACTTCCGCCGCTTCATCGTCCTTTTTCTGTTCAAATCCAAAATCTACCAAAATCGCCTTGTATATCGGATCCCAATCACTATACTTCATATCACTGAGTTTCTTTTATTTGGAAAGAAAGTTTTATCAATAAAAAAATTCGAATAAGTTTTAGAGTATATTATACAAATAACAAAAATAAAAGTGAAATAAATGAGCGCGGAAGAAGGTACAGAGCACAAAGCGAAAGGAAAAAGTAGGGTGTTGCAAGTAATCTTTGGGTGCGGCAGAATTGGCTATGCGGTGGCAAAGGCGTTGAAAGGGCAAGGGCGGGATGTTGTCATCGTGGATATAGATGAGAAGAAGGTGGAACTATTGAAGGAGGAGGATTTCATCGCTTCCATCGGTGACGTTAGCAATCATGATGAGGTAAATAAAGTAAAACGTGAAGGTGAGCCCGAAGCGATATTTATCCTTAGCAGCGATAGCGAAGTGAACATGAAAGCGGTGAAAAATACAAAAGAGCTGCTGCCTCAGACATACACCGTAGTGCGAGCGATTGACCCTGCAGATAAAGAAGAGTTAAAAGAGTTAGGTGTTGACGTAGTTTTATCCATTCCCGATACAGCAGCAAGAACAGCAATTGAGTATCTGGAGAAGGTAAAATCCAGGCGGAAAGCGAAGGAATTGAGCTCTATAATAGAAACGATAAATGAGCTCGGGGATGGCAAAGGGAAGTTAGGGATTATAGTTCATGACAGTCCTGATTCAGATGCAATTGCTTCCGCTCTCGCACTAAAGCAAATAGCAAAGCAAGTGGGTGTCTCCGCAGATATATTGTATCATGGCGAGACCGGGCATCATGTGAATCGAGCTTTTGTAAACATCTTAGGGATAGAGATGCGGCAAATAGAAGGCGAGGCGGAATTAAAAGAATATACTAAGTTGGCGCTCATAGATGCGTCCGTTCCGGGTGCAAACAATCCTTTGCCACCGCCTCCGGAAGGTAATGTGGACATTATCATAGATCATCATGTGGTAATTAATAATGGTGCGGTACATGCAGATTTTTTTGACGTCCAGAAGGACAAAGGTGCAACTTCAACGATAATGACGAATTATCTGCAGGAGTTGGATGTCCCTGTAGATAAAGTGTTAGCAACTGCGCTTTTGCATGGGATAAGAGTAGATACCGCTAATTTCAAACGGGGGGCGCATCCATGTGATTTCTTCGCCTCCGCGTATCTCCACGAGAAGGCGGATAAGGACCTTTTAGAGCGGATAGAAGCGCCCCCTATGTCTACAGAAATGCTGAACGTAGTGGGCGATGCGATAATAAATAAACGGATTAAAGGTAGTTATTTAATCACAAATGTGGGCGCTGTGGCGAATCGAGATGCTATTCCACAGGCTGCTGATTACCTGCTTAATCTGGAAGGAATCGCAACGGTTATCGTTATAGGACTATGCGAGGAGTCCGCATGCGTTTCTGGTAGGAGTAAGGATATAAGGGTGAATTTAGGAGATGCGTTTGAACGAGCCTTTAATGATATAGGTTCTGCGGGTGGACACGCGACAATGGCGGCTGCGCAGATTCCACTTGGTATCTTCAGTGGACTAAAGGATAAAGGTACTATTATACAACTCGTAGAGGATGCTGTATCAAAACGGTTCCTATCGGTTATGAAAGAGGAACAGCGCGAATAAAAACGTTATTTTTGTTTTCTTTTAGCACAGGTTTTCTTTTGTAAAAAGAAAAAGTGTCAAGAAGACAATATCAGATCTAAAAGCGATTTCTTATCTACTTCTGCTCGTGTCCTCCATCCGATATATAACACGTTATCATTTTCGCCCAGATAGCCTTGCTTGATATATCTATCCAGAGCGAAGTAAAGTCTACGTTTGGGGAACTTTTCGCTTAAAAATTCTTCAACCGCTTTCCTCGTGGCTTTACCCTGTTTCGAGATGATATATGCTAATGTGGCAGCCAGCATTGCGACATTATCTATCCTTTCACCCGAAGCCTTTTCGATCGACGGACTTTTTAGCACAACCATAAATCGGTCTGTTGTTTCTTCATTGCCTTTACCCTCTTCACTTGTTCGTTTCACTTCCATTCCCAATCTGTCGAGCATAGAATTTAAAACCACTATTACCTCCATGTAATCCTCACCCAACGCCTTTTTGAGCTCCCAGCCTTTGACACCCGGGATTCTATGGCTTCTGAAGAGTAATAACTGGGCTGCCTTCTTCACTTTCCGTTCTGTTCTTGATTCCTCTTCTGTCTCCATTGTAACCAGTCCTCATAGCTCAACGAAATTGCGATAGACCGCACCTCGCCTGTGTTCGCTTTTGCCGTCCGCGGAGCGATAAAAACTTCTTCTTCTAATGGGTTTATCTCGAACTCCGCCTTTCCTTCGCTCACCAGGTAACTCGTTAGATACGCCTTCTTAACACTGCGTTCAAAATCGGCGTCATAAATAAAATCGTGGTATTCGATTCTGCCTCGTTCTTCAAGATCCTGTAACACTTCTTTCATTGAGTCGTCAAACTCAGTCCTTGACAAGATTTGCATATCAATCAAATCCTCGTGGTTGAACGTAACGGTTTCGGATGTCGAAGGAAGCGGGAATTCATCGCCCCGTTCTGCGAACGGTAAAAGGGCATTCCAGTAATCCAGCCCCTCTTTCAACCTCTTTGGCGTAAGTCTATCCATAGCTATTATCGGCTGCCAGGACTTGAAGAATGCATTTGCTAACTGAACAGGCTCCAGCATTTTCATTTTGAGCTCCATTAGCACGGGGTCAACATAGAATGATGTGGAGCGGTCTCGTATCCATTTGCCTTGCAGTTCGATTATCTTTGTTAATTCAGATATTACTTCAGCATCTAAAAGTAGGTCGTCCCGGGACTTCCACTTGTTGAGATATTGTTTCAGCGTTTCGAGGAACTTCTTAACGTCCAGATCAAATGGATCTGTCCCCTCTTTTTGTACCGTTTTGCAGAAGTTTATCAGTCGAAATAGCTCGTCGAGTTTCATTTGATTTCTATTTATATACGTTATAAAAGACAAACTTAAATTAATTTAGAACTATGACCGAAATAGAGCGTACAATTTTTCAACTCATCCGTTTTAGCAACCTAAGACTTACTAGAACCGGAAATAAATATTCTTATGTATATCTAAATAACTAAATACGATGTGGTTAATAGCGCTTCCAGTAATAGCACTTCTCATTTTGTTATCTTCATTTTTCGCTGCGGCGGAAATGGCTTTCGTATCAATAGATAGAATTAAAGTGCGGGAGGAATCAGTAAAGGGCAAGAGAAATGCTATTTTGCTCGAAAAACTTTTAGAAAGTCCGGATGAAGTAGTAAGTGCCGTAGTAGTTTGCAATAATTTAGTGAATATAACTGCCTCTATTCTTGCTGGGACAATGGCTGCAGATTTATTAGGTAATATCGGGGTGGGTATAGCAACAGCAGTAATGACCTCGCTTATCGTCATTTTTGGCGAAGTCATACCAAAAGCCTATGGTATAAATAATGAACAATTTGCTTTTAAAGTGTCAAAACATCTCCTTCTTATAAGAACGATTTTTTACCCAATTGTGAAGGCTTTTACCGTGATTTCAGATGCGTTCTTAAATATAATGGGAAAAGAAAAGAGGGGGAAGTTAATTGTTACTGAAGAGGAGATTAAAACTATGATGGACTTCGGCGTTCAAAATGGAACAATAAAAAAGGATGAACAAGAGCTTGTAGAAGAAATTTTCGAGTTTGATGAAACAGAAGCGAAAGAAGTATATGTTCCTGTGAAGCAAATGGTTGGTTTACAGGAGAACAATACGCTAGAAGAACTTATTAATAAATCTATTAAAACAGGCCATTCGAGATTCCCCTGTTATAGGGAAAATAAAGAAGATATTGAGGGAATGGTTCATGTAAAAGATGCTCTTCTCAAGGATAAAAATATGCAGGTAAAAGAGATAATGAGAGAAATAATAAAGATTCCGCCAAAAATGAAAGTAGATGATGTTTTGAGAAAAATGCAAAGGATGAAGATGCATATGGCAGTAATTCAATCAAAAGAGGGAAAAATAATCGGGTTAGTAACTATGGAGGACTTGTTAGAAGAGATATTTGGTGAAATTCGAGATGAACATGACATAACATGAGTTGTTGCTCAAACCTTTCATCATCTGTCAAATTTTGACTTTATGGATTACATCTTCCCACGTCGCAAAATCGAGAATAACAGCCAAAATCCATTATCTCCGCTCCGAGAAAACCAATGATACCAATAACCGGGATCTCGTGCTATTCGGCTAATTTCAAAATAGTTTTCATGATTTTACTTCCATCTTTATTTATTATCCCAATGAGAATGTCAGCCAGGTCCTCGCGATGCCGTGGTGAGAGATTGCCCATCATTCCGTAGTCGAGGAAACAGATGACATTGTCTTTCAACACCTTGATGTTTCCTGGATGGGGATCAGCATGAAATAGAATGAAACCCTGCAAGAGGGTTTGAAAATGAAGATTACAGCGATTAAATACTCAGCAACGATGCAACGCAGATACGAATTGGAATCCCTTGAAGAGATACCAGCATTACAAGATGAAAAATTTGTGCTGTGGATAGACCTTACCGAGCCAACAAACGAAGAACTCTTTCCACTTAAAAGCCTCTTTGGCGTCCATCCATTAGCAATCAATTGGATTCAATGGACAATATACAAGGAAATGCTGAGGGGGCACTTGTGGTCTATCACTTATCATTAGCTAATAAAATGAACGAAATAATGAAAATGCTGATAACTATTGCAACACTCTTTATTCCCTTGACTTTCCTTGCAGGTGTTTACGTAATGAACTTCAGATATATGCCTGAGCTGGAGTGGCGTTGGGGATATTTTACGGCTTTATTTTTAATGGCTGTTATAGCTATAGGAATGGTAATTTATGTCAGGAAGAAAAAAACAGGAAGCTGATTATCTTGCTTACCCTTTGATGGATGCTACTACGGAACTAAGATTTATTGATAGTACTGGAACTCACGCGCATAAATTTATTATTTCCTTTGCCCATTCCATAGCTATTTCATGAGTACCATTTATTAGGAATTGAATTGCCACCGTTGCGAGTATCAATCCCATTATACGAGATATTGCCAGTGAGCCAACCCTTCCAACACGATTGAAAATTCTATCAGCATTTGCGAGAAAAATATAGGTTACCGTCATGGTAGCAAATACAGAGATGAAAACAATCATAGCATCCCAAATATCGCCATGCGAAATATAGAGCATCACCGTGGATATTGCCCCTGGTCCTGCAAGCATAGGGATACCCAACGGAATCACCCCCACCATTTCTTTCTCTACCGATTCTTGCTTTTCTTTTTCGGTGGATTTTGTACCTGGGGTTGTTCCATACAACATGCTAAATGCTATCATAAGCAGTAGTAATCCACCTGCTATTCGGAATGCAGGAATGGTTATGTTGAAAAGCACGAATATGTATCGCCCAACAAGAGCAAAAATAATTAATGTGATCGTAGCTGCAATTACTGCCTTAGTAGCCACTTTTTTCTTTTCCGCTTTTGAATAATCCTGTGTTAACGTTGTAAAAAAGGCTATGTTACCTAGTGGATTCACAATGGCGAAAATTGCTATAAAAACAGAAACTGCATAAGCATAGTCCATAGTTATAAAATAAAATGTCATCTAAGTTTAATAAAGGGCTATAGTATAAGGAAAGAAAAGCATGAGGTGAGAGAAATGGTAGAAGAACTATCAGGCAACATGAAAAAGGTGTATGATGCGATGGTAAAGAAAGGTGCGACAAGCGAGGGAAAGGCAAAGGGAATGGAGGATATTGTAAGGGAAGCGAAAATCCCGAAGGGTGTGGTGGCGAACAGCATAAACGAGCTGATAAAGAAGAAACTTGTGAAGAGGAAAGCGGGAGAAAAGACCGCAAAGTACTACATGATTGGCTGATTCAAGCTCTCTCTGATAATTGCTGCTGGTAAAGGAAGTAGTTATGAAAATATCGAAGGTAAATAGGGAATACTAAAAATGAAAATCGCATACGTATCAATCTATCTGCCCCAGCAGTGCGGGATAGCCACTTATACCGATTATTTTAATATCAGCGGCATTGGCAGTTTTCATACAATATACCTTATCTCCTTCCTGGTGCTGTTAATTGGGGCTATATCAGTATGCGGCTAACGATAATAGGTGGTGCAGGGGCGATGGGGCGCTGGTTTGCTGCTTTTTTCAAAGCGAACGGTGCTGAAGTGCGGATAGTGGATACAAACGCAAATACGGGCGAGATTGCAAAGCGGCTGGGTGTGCAGTTTTCGAATACTGACGTTTTAAAGGAAGGCGAGCTAAACGAAGAGATTCTAGATGCCGATGTAGTGCTCATCTCGGTGCCCATAGATATAACGGCACGTGTGATAGAGCGAATAGGGCCAAAGATGCATGCAGGGTCTCTGCTGATGGACATAACCACAGTGAAGAAAATGCCCGTGGAAACAATGCAAAGATGTACAAACGCGGGTGTGGAAATCCTTGGTACACATCCTTTATTCGCCCCTTCGACAAAGAGCATGCACGGTCAAACGGTCATATTCGTGCCTTCAAAAAAGGGTCAACTATACAAAAGGATCTATGAGCTGTTTGAGAGTACCGGGGCGAAGATCGAATTTTTAACTGCCGCGGAGCATGACGAAATAATGGCGGTCATACAAGGGCTGACTCATTTTGTTCTTATATCGTTCGGCATAGCGTTAAAGAATCTTGATTTTGACGTTGCCGAGTCAAGGAGATACATGAATCCAATGGTGGCGATTTTAATGGACTTTGTAGGTCGGCTATTGCATCAGGATCCGCACTTATCTGCACTGATACAGACGAATTTTGAGATGGGCGAGGTACACGAAGCTTTTTTATCAGGCGCAAACCGGTTATTTGAATTGGTATCCGCAGGTAATGTGGAAGAGTTTATGGCTGAGACGAGGATGGCTGTGAGACACTTCGGTGATACAAAAAGAGCACAGCTAGATTCAGATAAGCTAATAGAAGAGCAGATAAACATTTCTTTAAGAAAATTAATTATTGACACAGATTAACGCAGAAGAAATCAAATCCGTGTAAATCTGCGTCCTAAATTAAATTTATTTATGGGTAGAAGTTATAGTTTACAAACAATAAAAAGAAAGCTTTACCAGAGAATAAATCTATTCGATCTTATCCGCTTCCTCCACGCTGAAGTCCTCGTGCACGATCTTTGTGATCTTTCTGATGAGCAATGTCGGATTCTCCGCCTGGAAAATGTTTCGCCCGATAGAAACGCCCATAGCACCAACATGTATCGCATCGTAGATCATCTCAAATAATTCCTGCTCTGTGTCCATCTTCGGTCCCCCGGCTATCACCACGGGGATCTGACATCCCTGCACCACATCCTTGAATGTATCCGGATCGCCAGTGTAGTTGGTCTTAATGAAATCAACACCTAGTTCTGCCCCTACCCGTGCAGCATGCTTGACGTACTCGACATTGTGCTCGGACTTCACCTTTGAACCGCGTGGGTACATCATAGCCAAAAGCGGCATGCCCCAGTGATCACATAATCTCGCTACGCTACCGAGGTCCATCAGCATTTCTGCTTCGTCTTCTGCTCCGACATTTATGTGTATGCTCACTGCATCTGCTCCGATCTTGATCGCATCCTCAACCGTAGTCACCAGGACCTTGTGGTTCGGATCGGGTCCGAGGTTAGTGCTGGCGGACAAATGGATGATGAGTCCAATATCCTTCCCGTATCCTCGGTGGCCGTGTAGCGGTAGGCCCATGTGACCAAGAACAGCATTTGCCCCACCTTCTGCCACTTTGTCTACCGTCTCGCGTAGATCTATCAGACCGGGAATCGGACCGACTGTGATACCATGATCCAGCGGTACAATTACTGCTCTGCGCGTCTTCCGATCGACGATTCGCTCCATTCTAATCGCCTTTCCAATTATATTCATAGTTAGCAAGTAGAGAAGGGTATAACTTAAAGCCAAAGTAATTGCAAATTAAAACGAGAATGAAGAGCATATTCGTTTTAGAGGAGCGGGCAATAGGGCAAATTGCCGCTGGTGAGGTTGTAGACAGGCCCGCATCGGTGGTCAAGGAATTGATAGAGAATTCCATAGATGCGGGAAGCACGCATATAGTCGTAGGGGTGGGTAATGGAGGAAGCGATTATATCAGGATAACAGATGATGGCAGTGGCATTTGCGAAGAGGATACAGAAGTTGCATTTGAAAAACATGCAACGAGCAAAATAAAAGGTATAGAAGACCTGGTTTCTTTACATACGCTTGGATTCCGCGGCGAGGCCTTGCCGAGCATAGCAGCGGTGTCGAGGATAGAACTGAGCACAAGGCATAGAAGCGAAGATTTTGGCTCTTTTCTTAACTTAGAAGGCGGTGTGCTAAAAGGAAGAAGAAGGACCACCCGGAGTGTTGGTACTACCCTGGAAGTCAAAAGCCTATTTTATAACCTCCCTGCACGAATCGGCACCATTAAATCTAAATCAACTGAACTACGACACATAGTGGATGTGTGCATAAATTACGCAGTAATCAATCCTGCGATAAAATTTGAGCTCTTTCATGATGATAAAAACATTATAAGCACGTTAGGCAATGGGAAGATGCTGGATGCCATTGTCAATACATATGGTAGTGGCGTTGCTAATGATCTCATCGAATTAAAAGAGCCTGATTCCTCTACCCGTTTTAACGTCCGTATCAATGGCTATATCTCCAAACCCGCGGCATCATACGGCACAAAAAAGCACCTGTTCACATATGTAAATAACCGTTTTGTACGAAACGAGCTCGTGGAGAGAGCGATAAAGAGAGGTTACATGTCCTTGTTACCGAAGTACGCTTACCCTTTTGCTGTTCTCGCTCTTTCCATTGATCCGGGCGAAATAAATGTGAATATTCATCCGAGGAAGCATGAAATACGGTTTTACCATTCTGATGACGTTTTCCATTTTATCGCTGATGCGGTCTCCACGACCTTACGCCAGGCAGATTTGATCCCCGAAGTGGTAGAGCGTGAAAAGGATGCCGTTGAAGCTCTTGATTCCTTCACACCGCCTCAAGAGAAGAAAGCACCTGTAAGCGCGCAAACTTCCTTTCACGCGGATATGGGTGCAGATGTGACGGACGAGGGCCGTTTAGACATCTGTTCCGTTCCTCTATATCAGGTACTTGATAGCTATATCATAGCGCAGAGCGAAGCGGACGATGTGATTATGATAGATCAGCACGCCGCGGCAGAGCGAGCGAATTTTGAGCGGTTGATCGAGCGGTATGACCATCGAATAGATAAGCAAACGCTTTTAAGACCTTACATGCCTGAACTCAGCCCACATCAATTTTATCTAATCCGAGAGAACGAGGAAGCACTTAGAGATATGGGCTTTGATATAGAGCGACTTGGCGATGACAGTTATATTATAAGGGCGATTCCTGTTGTCTTTCATGGTATGATCGGGGAAGATGAGATAACAGAGGTGATGGTACGATTAGTGGAGGAGAGTGGTAAAAGAGAAGAGCGGATAAAGGTTCTGTTCAGCACTGCGGCGTGCAAAGCGAGCATAAAGGCGGGCGAGAAACTGTCTTATGATAGTATGCGGGCTATAGTGGCTGGTTTGAGGAACGCAAAGATACCCTTTACATGCCCGCATGGTAGACCAACAATGATCCGGTTGACAAAAAAAGAGATAGAGAAGCGGTTTAAGAGACGGTAGTGAATGGTTTTTTTTTGGCTCTAAAAAAGAATTTTATAGTAAAAACGCTGATAAAATCACAATGAAACACGAAATGGGAAGAGATATTATAGGCTTAAAAGCAGGTCTGGAAATACACCAGCAGCTCGATACGAAGACCAAATTATTCTGCAATTGCCCCACCACGTTGAGGGACAAGAAAGACTCGATAATATCCTTTAGCCGGTATCAGAGAGCGTCAAAGAGCGAAATGGGCAAGGTGGACGAAGCAGCACGTGTGGAAGAGCAATACGGTAGAACAATTATTTACAAGGGCTATGACAGCACGTGTCTAGTGGAAAATGACGAAGAGCCACCGCGTGAATTGAACCGAGAAGCGATTGCGATCTCCTTAGAAGTCGCGCTACTTCTGAACATGAACCCCATAGATGTGATACATACAATGCGCAAAATTGTTATAGATGGGTCTAATACCTGCGGCTTCCAGCGAACGGCATTAGTTGCAACCGGGGGTTTATTCTCGACAGAAGAGGGGCCCATCCGGATAGATTCACTTTGCCTAGAAGAAGATGCGGCACAGAAGATAGATGCAGAAGGCGATGCCGTTGTTTATTCCTTAGACCGGTTGGGCATACCGCTTGTAGAGATATGCACCGCACCGGATATAAAAACAGCCGAGCAGGCGGTGAAAGTGGCAGAGCAATTAGGCATGATACTTCGCTCCACGGGTAATGTGAAGCGCGGATTAGGTACTATCCGACAGGACATAAATGTTTCTATCGATGGTGGTGCACGAGTGGAGATAAAGGGCGTTCAGAATCTGAGATTGATAGGCGAAATCGTGAAAAGCGAAGTTGTGCGTCAGTCAAAGCTTATAGAGCTGAAATCAGAGTTAAATAAAAGGGATGCGAAAGTAGAACACGAAATCAAAGATTTAGCAGCAATATTCGGGGCTACCTCCTCACAAGTGATAAAAAAAGCAGGTGGGGCGGTATTTGGAGTATGTCTGCGTGGTTTTTCGGGTGTGCTCGGAACGGAGATACAACCAGGGCGAAGATTTGGCACGGAATTGGCTGATTTCGCAATTAAGTTCGGTGCGGGCTTGATGCACACCGATGAACTTCCTGCATATGGTATCACGACAGAAGAGGTAGAGCACTTGAAGAGAACCTTTGACGCTACGGAAGATGACTGCGTAGTGATAGTAGCTGCAGATGGAGAACGTGCGACAAAAGCGCTGAAGGCCGTGTTGATGCGGGCTGAGGCGGCAATGCACGAAGTACCAAAGGAGACAAGAAAAGCATTGCCAAACGGAAGCAGTGCATATATGCGGCCTCTACCCGGTGCTGCTAGGATGTATCCGGAAACCGATGTGCCACCAGTAGAGATAGAAGATAAGTGGTTGGAGTACATAAGAACAAACCTTCCAGAGACCTTTAAGCACCGAAAAGAGCGATACAAAGCTAAGTTTGGGTTAAATGACGAACTCGCGGATAAAATATCGCGTAATTCTAATTTCGCACTCTTTGAACGTATAATGGAGTCATATAAGGGCGTAGCAGTAACTTTAGTAGTTAGGACGCTCACAGACACATTAGTAGAGTTTATGCAAGAAGGGGTAGACGTGGAACCGTTGACCGATCTTCATTTCATGGAGGTGTTCAAGCAACTCTCTGCGAATACGTTTGGAAAAGAGGCAGTCGCGGATATTTTGAAATTCGTGGCGAATAAACCTGAGTTGAGCATAGTAACGGCAATCGATGAAATTGGGCTTAGATCGGATACTGGCGAGATAGATCAGCTTATAGAAATTATAGTGAACTCGAAGAAGGATTTCATACGTGAAAAGGGAGAAAGGGCTGTGGGGCCGTTAATGGGCGTTGCAATGAAGGAATTGCGCGGGAAAGTGGATGGTGAGCTGATAAATAGACT
>CBDAFQ010000046.1:0-14864 GCA_965195275.1 uncultured ANME-1 euryarchaeote
ACCTGCACCGGGAACTCAAGCTCAGGCACCTTTGGCTCCTTTCTCAGTGAAGAGGGATCGAGCAAGGAGATGGTATAGGCGAGACTGCCCATCCTTGTGAATAGCTTTTGTCCGTTCTCGTCCAGTTCCAGTTCAACCTCATCCCTTCCACCTATTCCGAGGATACCAAGAAATTTCACGAAATCCATGCCTATTTCTATCTCATCTTTGGATTTCGGCTCGGTTTCAGCTTCTGAACCGGATTCTTTCACGGCGAACTGAAAAAGGTCAAAAGCATCACGCTGCAACTCAAAAGAGACCATAGCTACATTGGCAGGGTCAACCGCCCTCAGTTTTAAACCGCTCTCCGTCAACCTAAACTTACCCTCATCCACTATTGCTGTAAGCGACTCTATACTTTCTCTCAACACCGTTGAATCGATCTTAGCTTTAAACATTTCTCTTTTTCCACTCCTAAGATAATATAATATAACATTAAAATGAAGTATGATATATTTAAAGTATTTGTTTAACTAACCACAAGATTACAGAGATTTTCACGATTAAGAAGATGTAAATGATGTACATATATATGAGCAGAGCGGAAGAAAGCGAGGTAACGGGGAGCTCTTTTGCTAGAACCGCTACAATTAACGTTTCTGATTTAACGCAATATCTGTTATGTCCCCGTCTGGGTTATTTCCGTGCAAAGGGATATGAACAAGATAGAGCAGTAAAGGGAAAAGCGAGGGGTATGATTGAGCGAATCATACTGAAAGAATTGGCGTTCAATTTGGATACTCTTTCCGGTGGTGAAGATGAGGTAGGAGTGCGGGAGAGAGAAGAAGGAGAAGATGCAAAAAGCATAATTGAAGGTATAGTGGATGACATAGAATGGATTTATAAGGAAGAACTGAAAGGTGTGAAAAGGGACCTTTTTGAGGCGGTAAAGAGAGATATTGTATGTAGTATGGGGACTGATGAATGGTTGAGTAAGGTGAGGAATGGGCTGTTAGAGTTAGAAGAAGCACAGGGATATGAAAGGGAACAGATAGTGGTATCGGAAAAGCTGGGTATGAGCGGTAGTGTGGACAAACTGATAAGGACAGATGAAGAGGTTATACCGTGCGTGATAAAAACGGGCAAATGCCCCGAGTTTAGTGTATGGCGAAGCGAGAGAGTGCAATTGGCGGCATATGCTATGCTCATAGAGGAGGAATTTGAAACAACAGTAAAGCGTGGTTTTGTGGAATATATAAGAACTGCTGAGTTCCGCGAATCACGGATAAGAAAGAAGGATAGAGCGCTTGCATTGCAGATATTGAAACGAGTGAAGCGGATAAAACGCGGTGCTTTCCCGGAGAAAGGGGTGCATGCACCCTGTGATACATGTTCCTTTATTGATAGGTGTGAAACGCGAAAGACACTACTTTCAAAGTTGTTAGGGCAGTGAGATTCTTCTGGGCTTTTGTGTTTACTCGAAAATAAGTTCTTACAGAAAGACAAATGCACAGAAAAGAACAGATAATAGGAAATGTGAAAAGGTTATTGGCGGAATTACCGAAAAATGTAGTATTAGAGGCCGCGGCAAAGACACGCACTACAGAAGAGATTATGGCAGCGATTGAAGCAGGGATAACGATAGTGGGAGAAAATTATATCCAGGAGGCAGAAAGGGCATTTAAGGTGATTGGTAGAGTGGTGAAGTGGCACTTTATTGGACATCTACAAAGAAATAAAGTAAAGAAGGCGGTGGATCTCTTCGACATAATTGAGACGATAGATTCTTTTTCTATCGCAGAGGAGATTAATAGAGTCAGTAGTAAAATAGGAAAGATAATGCCTATCCTGATTGAGGCAAACAGTGGAAGAGAGCCACAGAAATTTGGCGTTTTTCCGGAAAATGTAGAAGAGTTAGTGGTAAAAATATCCACGCTCTCTTCGGTCAAAATAGTGGGGTTGATGACTATGGGTCCCTACGAAGAAGACATAGAAAAATTACGCTCATATTTTAGAGAGACAAAAGAAATGTTTGAGCATATAAAAAAATCAGGCATACCCTCTGTGGATATGAGGTATCTTTCTATGGGGATGAGTGATTCATATAATATCGCAATAGAAGAGGGCGCAAATATCGTCCGCGTTGGAACTAGAATATTTGGTCCTCGAGGGCGTGTTTGATTACAAAGGACAAGAAAGCATAAAATCCAACTAAAACTAGTTATAGACACAGATTAACGCAGATTAACACAGATTCTAAAGATCAATAACGTCAAACTTAATTAAATCAGTGTAAATCAGTGTAACTCTGTGTTCTAAATTTGATAGAAGGTAGTTATACTTTATATACAATAAAAAAATGGAAGAGCGGGGCATAAGTAAACAGGAGCTGAAATCGTTTCTCAAAGAGCAAAAGCAGAAGGATCTGTCTTACCGGAAAGTTTTGAGTTCTATGTGCACGTATCCGCACGAAATAGCGGTATATGCTCATAACCTGTTCTTAGACTCGAATTTAGGTGATTCAGGGCTATTTCCAGGTACAAAAGAGCTGGAGGACGAATTGATACGGATGCTAGGGGCGTTACTGGGCAATGAGAACGCACACGGCTATATCTCCACTGGTGGGACGGAATCGAATATACAGGCGATAAGAGCAATAAGAAACAGGAAAAGAAAGGCAGGACTGCAAGAGATGAACATAATCGTGCCGAAAACAGCGCATTTCTCATTTGATAAAATCGAGGACATTTTAAGCCTGGAAGTAAAGAAAGCGGGATTAGACGATAAATTGAGAGTGGATGTGAATTTGGTAGAAGAATTGATAGATGATAATACGATAAGCATAGTGGGAATAGTGGGCACGACCGAATTTGGGCAGATAGATCCGATAAGGGAGCTTGCAAGTCTTGCCCATAATAACGGCATTTTTTTACACGTTGATGCCGCTTTTGGTGGTTTTGTAATTCCCTTTTTAGATGCTGAGTACCAGTTCGATTTCTCACTTGACGCAGTATCATCTATTTCAATAGACCCACATAAGATGGGGATGAGCACGATCCCCGCAGGATGTATCTTGTTCCGTGACGAGTCGTATTTAGCAGATTTAGCTGTGAATACACCTTATCTGACGACAAATGAGCAGTGCTCGCTGATAGGGACGAGAAGCGGCGCACCCGTCGCGGCTACTTACGCGGTTCTCAAATATCTTGGCAGAGACGGGTTGAGAGTGATTGTAGATGACTGCATGCAGCTAACGAGGATGTTAGTGCGCGGTGCAAAAGAGATGGGCATTTACCCAGTGATAGAGCCTGTTACGAACGTGGTAACGTTGCGTTTTCCTGATGTTGAACGGGTGGCGAAAGCATTAGAGGCAAGAGGATGGCGAGTTTCTACGACAAGAGCGCCAAAGGCGCTTCGGTTAGTTATAATGCCGCATGTGACTGAAGATACGATAGAACTGTTTTTGAACGATTTGGAGTGTGTGACGTAGCAGATCAGCACAAAAATCGGTAGATTATTGTGCTGTCTATGCAAAAGGAAAAGTGCAAATGTTAAAATTCAATAGATGGGTAAAAAAACATTTTACAAGAAAATAAATTATTGACACAGATTAACGCAGATTGACACAGATTAGATGATAAAGATCAAAAATGTCAAACCAAAATTATAAATTTGAATTTGGTGCTCGGAATTTTTACTGAGCTATACAAATACCATGTGTATAATTACCTGTGTATAAGCTTTTTGTATTGTTATGTTTTATAGGTTTATGTGGTGATGAAAAAAATGGGGGAGAAGAAACATGGCAGTCTTCTTGTTGTGGGCGTTCATATAGGATTAAGATTTTCAGTTCCGCTTTACATACCGGTATGTGTCTTAGGTCATGGGTATATTTACTGAACGTGCAGAGAAAATGCGAAGAAATGTAATACTTATATTGCTGCTTTACGTGGTGATTTTATGTTATATATTCACGCCGGTAGTCATAGCGAATGCAAAAGGGTACGAAGTGACTTTTGCTTTACAGGACACGTGTGTAATAGGGGCGGATTTGCTTATCAAAGGCACAGCTACTGGTGGGGACACCGTTCATATCGCAATTGGCGATATAATGGCGGCAGTTGATATACCTATAGCAGAAAACGGTAAATTCACTAAGAAAATCACACTCGATGTTGATACAATGGTTATTGTAATAAAAGCGTACGTAAATGGTCCAAAAGATAGAGATGGTAACCCTGTGGAAGTAATGGTAGGGGAAAGAATTCCAGAAGCTTTAGGGATATTTGATAATGGGAATACCCAGGTAATAATGACTGATCCAACGCTATCAGCAGAACAATCAACAAATTTTGTTGCTCGGAATGGTACATATTCGATCACGGGCATTGCACCCGGATCCGATTGTGTGGACATTGTAATTGTCGGTCCAAAAGGGAGTTATGGGGTTGGAATAGATGGTGGATACGGGATTACCGTCTATAGTGTTCCCATTTCTAAAACAGATTATACTTTTTCGAAGACAATTAATATTGACAAAAATACGGATGAGGGGCGATATGTTGCGTTGATATTGAGTCAGGGACTCGATCAGGAATATGGATATGGGTGTTTTTTTATATATGATAAAAAGGTGGTAGAATGGGAGAAGAAGGAAGACCGCATTGTCGATCTTATTACCTCTGGTATATTCGATTTAAAGACACAACCAGAAGCTCGTGATTTATTAACGAGCAAAACAATTAATGCTACGGGCGGCGATGACCTTTCACAATCGTTCTCATTTATTGTTGGAAACGAGACAGAGGATTTTGTACCGCCGAAAACAAGCCTGGATGTAGCGCAATTAGCTAATATAGCTACAAAAGGCGATAACTATCAGGTCTCGGGGACTTGTTATGGCTCGAATTTCGTGAGTATCGTTACAATCAGTCCAAAAGGTGGGCCAGGAAATGGAACATGGGGTGTTGGACCGGGTTTCAATATATCTACCGTACTCATGAAAAACCATACTTTTTCAAAGATCTTTCCTCTGGATAAGTGTGCTGATCTTGGCAGATATGAGGTATTAACATTAAGTCCCGGTAGGAATGGTATTTATGACGGAATTGGCACGAGTGATTTGGAGAAGGGAGTATTTAATGAATATGGGGGTTATGAGTGCTTAGCAAACTATAAAACACAAGAAGAACTCGTTGCTATAATTAGAGATGCAACAATTGATGCAGCGGGTAGCGATGACCTCATACAGGAACTACGATTGACAATTGAATCTCCATATATCCACCTGGAAGACATTGAAGACACTCTAATAGGGGACACACTTAAAATACAAGGCACAACGAACAGAGAGCAGGGAACAAAAATTAGGATTACCTCAAGATCTGACAATGTGGCTTTACCCATGGCTATTGAAGAAGTTGAATGGTCAACACCGGATGAAGGTGTGTTCACAGCAACAATTGAGACCGCTGAAGCTGTTGTGGGAACTTATGTCGTTGAAGCAGAAGACGGAGTGAGCTATTACCGTGTAGATGTGAACATTGTTGAAACACTTCCAACTGCCATGCTACCATTACCAAATATGTCCCTTGGTATAGGCATAGCAGATCGGTCTTATCCTCTTTTGAAACCCTCTCAAATTGAGACACCAACGCAAAGTCCAACTTCTACACCACATCCGGAGATTGAAAAGATAAATGATTCTATAAGTGATTTCATCGTCTTTCTCAAAAATGATATTAGATGGGCGATAAGTATCACCATTGCGATTTTCATATTAATTATCGGATTTACAAATATTCGTATGGCATACGAAAAGAAGAAAAAGGAACATCAAGAGCGATTAATAAATAAAAACTCTATGATCCAAAGGGACACCCCTGAGCATGAAGGGGGTAAAATGTTTTTATATGAAAAAATAAAGCGAAAACTTAAAGAATTCGTATTTTATATGAAAAACTATGTGCTTTCTTTAAGAATTTTGAGTTGGGTAATGTTAATACTCAGTATAATGGCTATTATCGATTATATCTTCTTATTCTTCGAAATACATTATGTTCACTTAGGAGTTCTTGTATCCGCTTTAGGAATAGCTGCGTCAATCTTGATATTTGAGAAGAAAAGAGTTGGTATCATTCTTGCTTTAATTTGGTCGGCATTACAGTTCTTATCATTACAAATAGATTCATTTGGTTTTAATTTCATCCAATTTATGGATTTGCGTTTTTATTTTAGTATCGGTGGTGCGGATTTCGGAATAAATCTCTTTGCGATTGTATTATTCTGTTTATTCTTTATAAAAAGGCATGAATTGGATACTTAGTAAATCAATAATTGATTTTAGTTTGTTCCCAGTTATTTAGCATATTTCCCACGCCGATAAAACCTGCGTTTCAAAACCTCCTTCTCCGATTCGATGATAAGCCCGATCAGGTGCTCATTCACGGCCCCTTCTTCTTTTAAAATTCCCTGCGCATCTTCCGGTTTTATCCCTTTACCCGCAAGTGTAACTAACGCCGCCTTACCGTAGTTCGAAACCAAGTCAGCCGATATAATCGCATCTTTAACCACTCCTCCCTCTTTTTTACTCTTTAGTTTCCGTATCTCGCGCTTGACCAGCTCCTCATCTGCTTGTACCGCGCCTATACGCTTCGATTCGCATTCTGGACATTGAACAGCATCCACATCATGTATCCGGATTACCGCAACATACCGCCAGCAATTCGTGCATACAAAAGTCAACGACTCGTCAAGCAACCTCGCTTTCACATACTTTATTATCACCTTATGCATCCTATCGGGCGGGATCAGGTCATAGCCCCTTTTTAGTACCTCCACAATCCCCGCAACAGGGCTAACGCTCCCCCCTTTTAGCACACTGATTTTTAGCTCGCCCGCGTTTAGCTGTTTTAACAATTCGACTGTCTGTTTTATATCCACATCTTTATCCTGAGCTTCTCTAATAGCTTCATCGAATATTGCAGAGCCCTCAAAACTCCTTATCAGGTTATCCAGGTCCAAATCACTCAATGACGCTTTCTTCGCTAATGCACCAAATCGTCTCGCTACATGTATAAACCTATGCTTAAATAACCTGCTTCGGACCAATGAGTCCATAGCGAGCTTTTCTATTGCTCCTGTTGATAACGCTAAGATAATCGCTTCAACCTCTTCCGGCTCCAACTCGGATTCGGTTCTCAGCATTATCCGGTAAGGGTCTTGCTGCACGCCCACGGGAGCACCTATCTTATCTGATATAACAGTAGCGAGGATCATGGCTAACGTTCGATTTACAAGCAGCCCGAACGAGCATTGTAGGATTATATATTCATTCCACCGTTCGAGCGTTAACAGCTTATCTGTTGGCACGGGATAACCGCCTTTCTCTTGCTCTATTACTTCATCTAACGCGCGGGTAATGGTCTGCTCGCTACAAGAATAGCGCTGTATGAGTTCGTTACCTATCTCTGCAACCGCCTTACCACTTTCAAGCTCTTCTTCCAGACCACCACGAATCTTACCTACCTCGTTCGCAACAGGATAAGGAACCGGAATCTCCTCACCTACCCAGCTTGGGATAGCACCAGTCGGATCCTCTTCGTGCTTTACGTATATCCTATCGCCATATACGTGCAATATCTTCCATACACGACCACCTTCGATGAACTTGTTCCCGGCTTTGGCATATTCCGCAACAAAAGCTTCGTCCAAAACCCCTACGGGTTTGTCATCGTCGTCAATAACCAGAAATTGCCTTACTTCCGGAATCATGGACAAATGCTCGAAATAATAGTTATATAGCGGCTTTATCTGTTTTGGTCTCATGAATACTTTCTCTTCGGCTGAGAACCAGAGAAGCCGTGGTATTCGTGAATGCATATAGGTCAAGACGGAGACTAATTCATGCTCCTCAAGGTCCCTATAGGGATATGCTTTTTTTATCAGCGCCAAAGCGTCTTCAAAGCTCCATCGCCCTTGCGCCAAAAGCAATCCCGCTATTTGATGTGCCAGAACGTCAAGCGGCTTCTCCGGTATCCCCGCAGGCTCTAAATCATCTGTAAGGGCTTTGCGGCAGATCACTAGCGATTCCAGTGCATCGTCCGAATCCTGAACAACTATCGCGCCATTTGCAATCCCACCTATTCTATGACCGCTTCTGCCGATTCTCTGCAGCAGCCTCGTCACCTGTCGCGGTGAGTTATACTGAATAACAAAATCCAGCCGGCCGATGTCTATACCCAGCTCTAAGGAACTCGTGCAGATAATACCCTGCAGTTTGCCGTCTTTAATACCTTTCTCTACGTTAAGTCGCGATGGCTTGGATAGCGAGCCATGATGAACACCAACGAGGAAGTCCAAATCCCAGACCCGGAACCGGCTTCCAAGGATCTCTGTTATCGCGCGCGTATTTGTGAATATCAATGTAGATTTATGCTCTTCGACCAGTTTCTTCATCAACTGTAACCGAGCGGCGACTTCGGGATATGTATATAGCTCTTCCGCCAGCGTATAATCCGCAGAATCGGCCCGTGGATAAAAAACCTCCACCGCTATTGACCGGGATATCGGGACATTAATTATCTCGCATTCACGTTCTGTCCCAACTAAGAATTTCGCCACTCGATCTGGCGAGCCTATGGTAGCGGATAATCCAATGACCTGGAACTCGGCTTTCTTAAGGTACCGAAGCCGTTCCAATGCAAGAGCAAATTGAGTGCCGCGCTTGTCACAAGCTAGTTCATGTACTTCATCTACGATTACCCATTTGACAACTGCAAGGTGCTGACGCATAATCCTACCAGGTATTATCGCTTGTAACGTCTCCGGTGTGGTAATCAGAATATCAGGTGGAGCCATTGCCTGTGCTTCTCTTTCCCTATTCGAAGTGTCGCCATGTCTCACGCCTAACCTCAGGTCAAGTCGTTTACACCACCATTGTAATCGTTCAAGCATGTCCCTATTCAATGCTTTCAGTGGTGTTATGTAAAGGACTTTTATTCCTTCGCCTCGTTCTGTTCGGATTAACGCATCTAAGACGGGTAAAAGTGCTGCTTCGGTCTTGCCACTCGCGGTTGGCGCAATCAATAATACGTTTTTTCCGTCTCTTATATACGGGATAGCCAGGGTTTGTGGTTCGGTGGGACACGAAAACCCTTTTTCACCTATTGCTTTTTGAATAGGGCTCGAAAATAAGGAGTATATATTGGGTTCCCGTTCCATATTTGTATTTGTATAGCGGAGGTTAAAAAACCACGAGATTCCACAAGATTAACACAAGAGATAGGGATTAATATGGGCTAATGTAGCTTATAAAGTACTAAAATCTTGTTACTATTATTCTATCATTCTGAAAATCAGTGTAATCTTGTTGTTAGCTAAACAATCACAATTGTATTTATACTTTTCGCAATGGTTATATAAAAGAATTAAACAGTATCTTATATATAGTGCTGTTATCTAAAATACTTTGAACATATACGCATGACGACTATAACGCCAAAATCACTGTTGAATATCGCGGAAATAGACCTAAGAGGGGACCGGAACCCGCTACTAAACGATATTCTTACTATTGTGGGACGAGAGATGCGTGCTCATTCCGGTACTATTATGCTCGTCAATGAGGTGACCGGTGAACTTGAGATGGTTGCTACTTTTGGTCTCCCTGACGATTATATCGAAAAGGTTTACCGCGAGGGAGTGCCCATCACCACAAGCCCATCGGGCGTGGTTCTGGAGGCGGGGCGTTATTACCAGGTGCCTAATATCTTCGAGGAGCCTAGAGATAAACCCTGGTTGGACATTGGACGTGAGTTAGGCATTTCGGCGCAGATAGTTATGCCAATGAAGCGAAAGGACGAGGTTATAGGTCTGCTGAATGTCTATATGGCAAATCCCCATGAATTTACAGAAAGCGAGATTGCTTTTCTAACAATAGCAGCAAGCCAAGCCGCAGCGGTAATCGAAAATGCCAGACTATATACCCGGATAGAGAATAAAAACGTGGAACTGGAGTACGAGATCAACGAGCGTAAGCGTGTGGATGCGGCATTGCGGGAGAAAAAGGAACTATTGAGTAACATATTGGCTGGATCCGCTGTTGGAATAGGAGTTGTGGAAGATAGAAAGCTTAGTTGGACAAATGAAAGCATGATGAAAATGTTCGGTGTAGAAAATGAAGAAGATTATATTGGCCAAAGTACAAAAATACTTTATGCGTCAGAAGAGGAATATGAACGAGTTGGCCAAATACTCTATAAAAATCGTACTGATAAAGTAGTCCAATTCGATGCACAACTTAAACGAAAAGATGGTTCCATCTTCTATGGCTGCATATTGATAAGCTTTTTAGATTTGTCTAATCCCATGAAAAAGGCTATTGCTACTATTTTGGATATATCATGGAGAAAGCATGCGGAAGTGGCACTTAAAAGATCAGAAGAGCGGCTAAGGGTATTATTTGAATATGCACCGAATGCATACTTCTTGTACGACTTAGAAGGTAACTTATTGGACGTTAATAAAGCCGCAGAGAGGATAAGTGGATATAAAAAGGAAGAAGTAATAGGTAAGAATCTTTTTAATCTGAAAATACTGCCCCCCGAGCAAAAACCAAAAGCGGATGCGTTTTTGGCTAAGCATGTGCAGGGGCAACCTATTGATTCCGGTGAGCGTATCTTAAATCGGAAAGACGGTAATAAGGTCATAGTAGAACTAAGAGCGTTTCCTGTAAAGATAGAGGCTAGAACGTTGGTGTTGTGCTCGGCCCTCGACATCACGGCGCGCAAGCGGGCTGAGGAGGCGTTAGTAACTAAAAACCGGGAACTGATGCGTGAAATCAACAACCGCAGGCGAGTAGAGAATGCGTTGAAAAGAAGTGAACAAAAGTACAAGGAAATTACTGATTTCTTACCAGACCAGATTTATGAGTATATACGTATATTAAACTAATCCTATTTGTAGCAAGCAAACCACAAGATCACACGGATTTTCACGAGAAAACAATAATATATATCACTTTGACGCTAGCGAGGCAAGTTTGGCTACAAGGATGAATATTGCCTGTTTGTGATCTTCCTTACTCCTGTGCACCTGGAACGGCGAGATCTCCATCTCGTTATACTCCGAGAAATCACAGTCCAAATCATTTTCTTCACAATACCGCTTTATCTGTGCCAAAAGCATATGCAGGTGTACTAGCTCTTCCTTTTTCATCTTCACACTTTGTCAGCCCATTTAACTAGATAATGTCTACTTGTAATTGCAACTATTTAAAGTTTTCTATCTGCCGCCTCTGCATAGCTTAACAATCTCCAAAAGCATACCGGAATTTGTGCTGATCTGAATTGCCAATCAAGATAAAGGAAGTGGATACAGCGGTTAAAATTTTATGTGTCGTATCGTAAATTCTCTTCAAGTTCCCCTTCTTCTTCCGCTCTCTTCACCAATTCCTTACCTGCATCGCTTCTCGTTATCACGGTTGACCTCCCACGTTCGGAACCTATTGAACCAACAGAGAGGTCTGCGAACTCGGCAGCGAAATCATAGCAATATTCGCACGCTTCGAGCATACAGTCACGCATATTCTTTATCGGTATCTCGTTCTCGTAATTCTATCTTACCTCTTTATACTTCCCACCAACTTCCGCAGCATATCTTTATATTTCTCTTCCCTCCTCGGCGATATGTTCCTAAAACTCATCTTCGCATTTGGATGGTAATACCGATCAATAGAAACCGCACGCATCAACGGCTCCGTTGCGAAATTCTTTATGCACGACAGCATCTGCGATGCGTAATAATAGAGGATGCCATAGAAAATCACGAAATCGTAATTCCCGCCGCCATCCAAACCCTTCCAATTCGGGTCGCGTAAACAATTGGTGAGTTCATGCAGGTTGTAATAAGTCACGTTCTCCGTGTACTCCTTTTCTACAAATCCTTTTATGCTGTGTCCCGTTGCTGCAATAGGAATCCCCTTTTTTCCTAGTTCTATCGCTATATCCAAAAAGAAATCACCCCGCAGTAGCTCCGAGCCAACAACGAGCAGAGGCTTCTTTGCACTCGAGATATAACTCCCTATCTCTTCCGGCGTTGCTATCCCTCCTGTTTCAGGACCAGGTATATTCGCCACATCAAACGGTATTGCCATCTTCTTTACTTCCTCCCCCCTTCTCCTTTCTCCCTTCTCCCATCTCCACCTATCTCTTCTTTCTTATCAACCTTTCTAAATTCGTCGGATTAAACGACGGGTTGTATGTCCTTATCGGGCCTTCTACGATCTTCTTCGTCTTCCAGTCTATCTTCCAGCTTTGTTCATCTTCCAGCTTCTTCAGTAACTCGTTCCGCGTAGCAATCGGGAGGTCACTTGCAGCTCTTACGAATAGATGCCAATCCGGTGGATACGCGTTAAGATACTTCAGGTTGAGGTCTAGGTAATGTGTCAGTTTTATAGACCGTCCACGGTCGGTATCAGAAGGCCTGAAGCAGAGCTTTGCCATCATCGGCAGCGCTTCCTCCACCGTTTCACAGGCTACGAGCAAATCCTGCGGTCCCGGCTCCACATAAACCTTCGAACCATCAGTAGCGTCTATCAGCGTCCAATCTTCTTTTAAGTCAGGACGACCCATGAACGCCCTTCTATATTTCACACTATGAGGACCTACCACAGCGGGTACTCCCAGTCTGTTGAAGCCCGTAGCGATAGAAGCAGCCTTCTGTGACATTGCGCCCCACGCAACACCACATGCGCCCACTCGGCTCAGAATATAATCTGCAATCTCCTCATAATTGCCCCTCAATGGACGCCCCCCAAATATACTTGCTACTTTTATCGCAGCATCGTGTATGTGCGCATTGGAAACGCACGAACCTATGTTGAGAACGCCACCGGCATCGAACCTGCCGTGATGCGCCTCGTATAGCGTTTTCCCTTCTTCATCCTTCCAGAGCGCACAATCAATTGCCATGCAGCCCGTCAGTGTAACGATATAATTTCGTTCTGCAAACTCCTTCACGATAAGCCACGCATCCTTCGTGCCATTAGGATAATTGCCACAGCCTATCGGCGCGATGATGCCAGGAATAGTACCCAAAACAAGCGGAGCACCTACCGCTCTTATCTCACTGTCCCATACAGGACCTCGGCCCACTCGCATCCGCCCTCTCTCTTCTTTTATCTGCGGATACGCCGCTTTTATTACCACATCTACAATTGGGATGTGCTTCTTACATACCTGCTCACATCTGCCACAGCCGACGCAGAGGTCGAACAAGTCGGCAAGAGGTTTTACCTTTCCTGCTGCGGCATTTTTAATCGCCTCGCCAATACGAAGCCCGGTAGGACATGCAAGTGTGCAACTACCACACAGGTTACAGTCATTAACGTAACGTGTGAATTCGTCATCGCTGAGAATCCAGTTTAGCCCTTTTCGCTTCTTATCTATTTGCAGTGCCGTCCTCACCGCAACCTCGCCCACCTGCTCAGGCTCGAGTATTATGACGCCTGGGACTCGTCCACTCACTAAATCCTCCACTATTTTATCCGGGTCGTCATCAGTCCTATCCACCAGCCCGTGCATTGCCTTGTCGTTCGTTGCAATCATGGGCGACTGCACACGCTGACAAAGTTCTAATACGTCTGCGCGGATACACTGCTCGTCTGTTACGACAACATCAGCAATCCCCGCTCGTAGCACACGCAATTGCCTGCCAAGTGCAGATACTACCTTTGCTTTGGTGTACACTCGCGTGGTGTCAATAGAAGTACAGCAAATTCCTCCAAGTTCTACCTTGTCGTCAAGCCCGTTTTCCGTTAAGTAAACACCTATATCCGCAGCCGGCGGTACGTTATGCCCTATAACAATAATAACGGGCTTATTTGTATCTATTGTGCCTATGCCCACATCAACCAAAGGAACGTCAGGTCCGCCGCCCGGTAAGCTCGTTGGCATACCATAACTGGCAATCTGAATAATATCCGCAGCTTCTTTGCCCAGTGAATCGAGCATTCCCATATGCAGCGCTTTCGACTCGAAGTCCATGTACGAGCCTTCCTGGCCTGTGTGAAGCGCATCTGCTAACTGAACTATCTGTTCTTCGATGTAACTGAATACTTGATCATAATCGCCGATTGTCTCCGGTTTTATTCCGCATACCAATCTCGTTAGGGGCGCTTCTATATCCACTTCGGGTCCGAAATCTATTGGGACATTTTGTCCAAACTTCTTCATCATATCATGTAAAAGATGCCTGCCATGACCACAATGCGCACTACAGCCCACCAAACAAGCAAGAAGGACAAACCTTCCTTGCTGCGCGTCCATCCTTATTCCACAAGCGCCCTTCTTGTTACCCGTGAGGTCACATTTCCCGTATGTGCAAAGGCAGCACATGTCGCAGATAGGTGCGTAAAACGGCTTGTAACGGTTCAATAACCTGAAGTCCCAGTCTCGAAGCGTTGCGATGCGCGGCATTGGATGGGGCCCCATTGGCTCCCATTCTTCCTCTCCCTCCTCCACTATCTCCCCTATGTGTATATCCACATTTTTCAAGTCGAATATATCGACAAGCCCACCTTTTTTTATCTCTTCCTTTTTTGCACTCATCTATCCGTATAACCCACCTTTTTTTTACTTTTTAAGCTTTACTGTTTTTGTTTGTACGGAGCCATTAGTAACCCAAGCAATTTCGGAACATAAAACGGTGATTCTTGCACTTCACAACTGTGGAATCATAGTGAAAATAGTGCAATCACCGAACCAATCATTATGGCGGCCATTAATAAGCCCACTATCGCTTTCTGCCATCGCTTACTACCACTATCTTTATCCACTCTTTTCCGTTTCACCATCTCTTCTTTTACCCCCTCCTCTTTTTTGATT
>CBDAFQ010000047.1:0-20074 GCA_965195275.1 uncultured ANME-1 euryarchaeote
TCCTTCACATCATCCAGAGCCCAGGAAACCGCACCGCTTTCGCATACCTTCTCGCAGATCTTGCATGCAATACAACTCCCGCTATCCACGCACACACTCACCATCGGCACACCTTGCGACGGTGCAACATCAACAATAAGATTATCCTGCCCCTTTGTCCGTTTTAACGTGAGATCGTCCCGGTCTATCTCATACTCCACATATCCTTCATCCTCACGTATTATCTCCGGCGGCGCTATCATCTCCTCCGTATCCGTGAACATCTCGTCCATATTCGTATATGAGACATCATGAATCTTTGTCGTCCTCAATGCACCCCCCGGACATGAATCAACACAGAAATGGCAGAAGATACATTTACCATAATCCAACGTGGGATAATACCGCCCACTCTTCGCTTTCTTCATCCAAACCGCATTCGCAGGACATACAAACGAGCATTCAAAACAGCTTATGCACCGTTCCGGATCAAAGAGGATATAACCCCGGAAACAGTCGGGCCATTTCCTACGCTCACGTGGATACTGCGTAGTTATGCTCAATGGCGCTACAACCTCCTTCGCCGCTGTTGCCAGCGCAGTTGCATGACACTTCAGCTTCTCTTTAATGTCGTATTCCGGTGTTGCTATTTTCTTCATAATATTGCCCCCATTACTAATGACCATGCCACTGCAACCAATGCTAAGATAAGCATCGCATTCCAGCCTATCTTCATGCCCTGATCAAGCCTATAACGCGGATACACACCACGAAGGTTCACCACTACAATCATAACTATCAGCGTCTTTAACACGAACCAAATAAGGTATGAAACCTCGCCCAAACCCGGTATCATCGGGCCACTACCACCGCCAAGGAATAACATGGTCATGAGCGCACTGAGCACATACATCTTCTCATATCCCATCACATAAGCAAGCCCAAATGCAATCCCGGAATACTCGACAAAAGGTCCAAAGGATACTTCCTGATCTGCCTCGGGTATATCAAATGGCAACCGAGCAGTAGCCATCAGTGCGGCAATGAAAAATGTAATCGCGGCAATGGGATTCAGAATTATCCCCCACAACCCGCCAGCTTGCGCATCCACTACCCCGACAGAGTTAGATGTACCATACATGACGACCATTGCGAATACAGCAACAATAAACGGGATCTCATACGCGAAATACAGGAACGCCTCTCGTATCGTACCGATAAATGCGAACCTGTTGTTCGATGCCCAGCCGAGACCCAAAATGAATACCGGCATCAAACATATCAACGCCACCATTAGTTGCAGTCCATAATCGCTCACTATCGGAACTAGCGGACTACCGGCAGCACCGGCATTAATAAACAGTAGCGGTAGGAGCACAGGTATGAAATAAAGGAACGGGAACTGCAGGAAATAACGCTTATGCGCGTCCTTATGTATAATAACCTCCTGAAACAGGAATCGTAACGAATCAGCAAGCAATTGTATGATTCCGCACGTCCGTGGCGATATTTCGCGCGGGCCCACACGCCACTGCATCCGACCGACCATTTTACGCTCTATCCAGGGCAAAATGAGTAGCAGAGTACCCAGCGTAGCGAAACCCGGCATGAGTATCAATACAAAGAACGATTTCCAGAGCAAAAAAGCAATTAAATTATTTATCACTGGCAGTTCGAGCATTGGCTCGATAAGCGGCTGAAGCAATGGGACATCCACCTGGTGACTCATTATTCCCTCGTTGTTCACTATTATGTTCATGAGTTCGTTTATTTTCACCATTTCCATTAGCTCGTTCATTTCTATCATTTTCTCTGCACCACCTTACCTACCTATCCGCCTCCGGCGGGAAGTATCCGAAACTGCCATATACCGCCCAGAAGTCCGCATATCGTTCTCCTTTTAGCGCTTCCATAAACCCCCTTAAATTCATCCAGCATGGACTTATCACCCGCACACGGTATGGTACATTTGACTCGCCATCACTCATAATAGAAAATAACAACGTGCCCCGGGCCACCTCGGTAACAGTAGTCCATTCACCTTTTGGAAGAACCAGATTACCAAACACCCGGAAGAAATTGCCCTTTATATCATTTGCAGCCTCTTTGTATTCGCCGAGCACGTCTTCACTCAAAATCGGCCCAGGCATACGTTTCACCGCGTCTACCGCCTGCTTTATTATACGTATGCTTTGTTTTATCTCCGCTAACCTACCCAGGAACCGTCCGAGACAATCGCCATCGTCACCTGTTGTGACTTCCCAATTGAGCTTGTCATAAGCTTCATAGGGTGCTATCTTCCGGAGGTCGTAATTTACGCCGGACGCTCTCAAAAACGGACCCACCATACCACATCGTATCGCATCCGCCTTCGTCAGTACGCCCACACCCTTCGCTCTTGCTATCGTCACAGGGTTATACACGAATATATCCTCAAACTTCTTCATTCTTTTATGTATTGCAAAAGTGAGATTATCTATTACTTTGAGCACGTCATCTGTAATATCTCGCCGCATTCCACCTGGTACCAAGAATGAAGGAGCACTTCTCGAGCCCGAAATTTTCATCAATACTTCTATTACCATTTCCCGGATCGCCATAGCATACATGAAGCCCGTTGTATGTCCAAAGAATAGTGAAAATATCCCCGCATCGTAATAGAACGCTTCTACTCGCGACAGTTCGGCCATTATCGTCCTCAAATACTGCGCCCTTTCTGGCACTTCAATCCCTAACGCATTCTCTAACGTCCGGACATACCCTAAGTTCATGTTCACCGGGTCATTTATCGCCAATCGCTCAAATAACGGAACGTTCTGGATATATAACTTGTTCTCCGCGAGTTTCTCCATTGACCGGTGTACAAATCCGGGTTCCGGAATAGCATCTACGATTATGTCTCCCTTTATCCTGAATGTCACCCTGAGATGCCCGCTTCCTGCATGATGCGGGCCTATTGGGACTACTATCTCGTCTTTATCATAAGCGCCTTCGAGGAATTCTTCGGGAATTGGGGTGTACAAGTCCTTTGGCGGCTCTATGGGCACCATAAGATCGTCAAGTGACATGCCCTTTTCATACACGTAGCGTTCCTCGGGGATCTTGAATTCTTTTCTCAATGGTAGATCCGGCGTATCCGGGGCAAGGATGAACTTCCGCCCCATCCCTTTGTTACCGTCAAACAGAACACCGAAGAACTCATGCATTTCTCGTTCTGAATAATTTGCACTCTCCCAGATAGATGTAAGACTATCAACTTTCGGGTCTTTCAGTCCGATCTCGGTGAAAACCGTTATGAGAACCGGCATCAACGCCTCGTCTGTATAACTCGATGCTATATATTCTACAATAAACTTATGTTCATGTGGTACTTCTATCACATTCACGCTCTTCACATGGTCCACCTTCATTTGGTCCTTGAGCTTCCCCGCAACCTCTTTCAGATTCTCTCGTGTCGTCTTAATCGCTATACTGTTCGTATCGGTAATCGTTATGGATTCATAAAGACCGTTGAGATCTCGCTTTAGATTCTCCTTCAGCTCTTTCCCCCAATCCACATCACGTCCAACGTCCACTCTAATTGCCGGTGTCGGAGCAAATACCTTCGGCGAAGTAGGCACCATTCGCTCTTCCAATTGCTTCTCAAACGGCAGCTCCACTCTCTTAAATTCTATCGTCTTCCGGTCTATCCCCACGATCTTGTCTTGAGTTGCCCTCACACCCCTCAAAAGAGCTTCCGGCGTTATTGGACAGCCGGGGATAAACGCATCTACCGGTACTATATCAGAAGGATGAGTTATATTATAACTGTTCCAGAATATCCCGCCTCTTTGGCCACAGGCGCCTATCACGTTCACAAACTTCGGGTCTGGCATCTGCCCCCACACAAATTGCAGTGCCCTCGCCATCTTCCTTGTTATCGTACCTTCAACTATTATATAATTTGACTGTCGCGAAATGCCCAGGTTCAACGTGCCCAATCGCTCACCATCATAGCCAGATGCAAATGCATGGGCGAGCTCAACGCCACAGCAAGAGGTGATGAAGTGGCAAGGCCATAGGCTCCACTTCGATCCCCATCTCCTGAACGGAGAAAGGATTCCTGAATTGATGTTGCGTATATTTGCGTTCTTATAGTCTTCCATTTTTGTTTTCTCTTCACCTCTGCATATATTTTAACTTTTTTATAGCTTTGAATCTGCCATTACCCCCGCTATCTTATACCCTACATATATCGCAGGTAAGAGTAGCAGCATTGAGAGCAGTAGAATCACCGTAAAGTTTAAGCCCGGACATGCTGCGAACAGGAACAGAATGACAATTATTGGTTCCGCAGCCATAAACAGGAACATATAACCGAAATACTGCATTGGGAGCGCATATTTAGGATTTTTCATCGGTGGATTACCTGCTTCCCACCTCATCGTTTTTATCTCTGTCAGATCATATCGCGGCAATATTTTAACGAGCGCGAGTAGTACCCCATCTACCAGCACACAGATCAATAATATCACTCCGATTAACAAGATAGCCTCTATCATTTTTTATACACCTAGATTACCACTCCTATCGTTTGAGCCACGACCGCCATACTATTTATGAACCAATCAACGGGTATAAATGCAACCGTAATAAAAACTATTATTACGGCAACGAGCGAAATGACGTTTGCAAGATTAAGCTGCCAATCACCGCCAAGATCACGCGCGAGCCGCAGGTAATACGGAACAGATATAGCGGAATTTATAACCACAATTGCAGCCAATATGTAATAGATGAGCCCAGAATCACCCAAGAAAAGCCCAACATTAACCAGCGAGGCGAGAATAAAGAATTTACCCCAGAATCCCATTAGCGGTGGCAAGCCGATGAAAGAGAAAGCAAGCATATACATCAGCGGTGTATACGCGCCTTTGCCCTTTATCGCATTGAAGAACCCTATCTTTCCTGCTGCGTTCGCAAATAACATGAGCACTACTCCGACAAGTGCAAAGCAGATAAACGCGGGCTCTGGATTTATGGCCACCACCAAGCAGGTCAAAATATAGCCCATATTGGCAACAGTGGAATATGCAAGCACTCTTGCAGGTTCCTTTGAGGTCAATGCACCTATATTACCGGTAAACATAGATATAGCTGCGAGCACAGCAGTAAAGACCGTTATTGATGCTGTTAGATCGCAGGCACTGTAAATTAGTACCCATAGAGCTACGATAAATGGAACGATCTTTGCAAGAGAAGCGATAATTGACATTGGGATAGGGTCCGCACTTGTAAATACATCCGGTACCCATTCGTGTAACGGTGCAACGCCCACTTCTATACTTAACCCTAATACAAGCATCACGTAGCCAAGTATGTAGAGTATAGCGTTAGGTGCACTCTTTGTGTATGCTAAGATAACCGCACCGATCAAAAACAGAACGGTGGCTAAAACCATAAACGTAATATACTTGATACCAACTTCTACGTTTGTGCCGCCCTCTCTAATCATAACTAAGATATACGTTGGCACGGAAACGAGAACAAATGCTACCAGGATCATTGCAAGGTCCTGCGTAGTAAAAATGTACATGGTTGCAAGTATCATCAGCCCTACTAAGCCGTAGTCAACACCTTGAATCACACTCTTTATCGCTTTTAACGAAACCAGATTGATGATACCGATTACGAAAACAAAGGCACAATAAATTGTGAGTTCTGGCTTGAAACTCGAAACAGCCCAAAACGCTATTAGCGCTGCTACTATCGCACCTATGAGCCCTAAATCACGATACATATAGGACAAAACAGCACATAGCGTTAAAATTACTAGTGCCACTAGCATCAATACCGTCAATTCCATTATTGCCACACCCCCCTTACCAATATTACTACAATCACGAGAATAATCATCACAAGACCAAGAACGATGTTGATGTACCTACTGAGGTATCCGGACTGAATAGCCCTGATTCTTCTTGAAGTCCAGCCGAATAAGCCCGGTATCACTTTTGTATTGAAGAATCCATCTATCGCAGGGTTTACATAATCATCAAGGATATGAGAGATGAAAAAGCCGATCTTCGGTAGAATATAATCGTTAAGATATGGTAGATACATCCGGTCGCTGAGGAAACTGCCAAATCTTGAAAGAGCGCTTATGCTTGGCTTGTACAGTGCAACAATAAAAACTACAAGTATTGCCAGGCCCACTCCGATGGACATCAGTTCGCCACCTGCGTGGCGGAAGTGCTCAGCCTCCTCGAAAAGGATAATACCGCAAGAGATCACAAAAAGCACTGACACCATCAGTACGTATCCGAGTTTCATCAACCCGCCACCTTCTAAATGCTCGTGCTCTGGCTTCTCGCCCTTTATAAAGTTCAAGCTGAGGAACTTTGCAAGAACTGCTGAATAGAGTAATGAAATAACTATTAACAGCACAAGGGGCAGTGTCATGTCATGATGAAGCCAGAGATGTTCATACAGTACATCCATCGATGATTTTACCCAGTAAGCGGTGAGCAGAGGTATCCCCACGAGGAATGACGAGGCGATGATGGTAACGGCAAAAGCGGTTTTCATTCGCTTCCCAAACTCGAAATCGCCGCATAGGAACCGGCTGTGTGTGCCATGAATCAAGTGACCTGCTACAAGGAACAAACTCGCTTTTGCAAATGCATGGATCGCCATATACCAGAACGCAACGAGCAACGCCAAATTCATACCCGCTACTTCTATTCCAATCCAGTAAGAAGTAGCTGCCGCTGCAAACATCAATCCGATACTCGACATCGTGGACGATGCAAGCAGAACCTTCCGCTCCCGCATCCCTGTTCCACAAAGCGCACCATAGAGGCCTGATAAGAGCCCTATTGCGAGAACGAAGATAAAAACATACTCGAGCCCGGGCACATCATGCAAGTCCCAGGGTTTCATATACCAGGTAAGCTTGAGGAATACAAAAGCACCTGCTGCTACCATAGTCGCACTGTGCAAGAGTGCACTAACGGTTGTGGGGCCAGTCATTGCAGTCATGAGCCACTCGCAGAAAGGAACCTGCGCTGATTTCGTGAATAGCCCCATAAGCAAACAAACCATAAGAATTATTGTCCCCGCAGCGCCAAGAGTTATAAAAAGCGTGTGCCAATTTATCTCTGATATGTTTAGAGTGCCTGCGAATACCCATATCGCTGCGATTGCTAGGAACATCGGCACATCGCCCAATCTTATCGTTGAAATCGCCCTCCAACCGCCAAAGCTCGGTGGCCAGCTAAATTCAAGCGGGCCCACCTTCCTTCCTGCCTTACCCACATAAGCTATATCATCGTCATCCCTGAACCAGTGTCCGATTAACCCCCATGATGCCGCGCCCAGACCTTCCCAGCCCACAAAGAGCAGGAATAGGTTGTCGCTATACACAACAAGTAGCATTGATGCCGTGAACAAGTTGAAGCAGAACCAGTACCAGCTTGGTCTGTAATCACCTTTCATATACTCAAGACCGTAAATAGCGATGAAGAACGCTATAACTGCGGTTATAACGCCCATATAGCTGCTTAAATAATCGATCATAAAGACAAAGTTTATTCCGAGATCTGGTATCCAGGGGTAAGTGTACTGCCCATCTAAGTTAATAAGAATGTAAATGCTCATCACTACCGAGATGAAGATGCCGAATACCGAGAGATAAGGCAGCTTATCCGTCCATCCCTTACTCTTGTATGCTAAAGCAATAGGGATACTGCTAACAACAGGAGCTAAGAAAAGCAGCAGGAAAATTATTTGCTCATTGCTCATGGCAAAACACCCCCTACGGCTGCTACCTGCAGTCCCATTAATGTCTGAATGAGAGAGTTAAGCCCAGGAATCAATGCTGTTGACAGTGGTGGGAAAACAAGCAACACCGAGACAAGGCCAATGATAAATAGTGGCACATAATAGTATCTGCTTATCTCCAACCTCTTCGTGTCCTTCGGTTTACCATAGAATACCTTTCGTACCGTATAGAATCCATACCAAACCGAGAGAATGAACATGAATATAACAGCCAGGAGAATTGGTAGGCTCTTCATACTTATGCCGAACGTTTCTACAACACCCCGCAATATGAAAAATTCACCGATCATACCTATTGTCAACATACCACCAAGGTTCAGAAATCCGATTACTGCTGCATTTGAGAGCGTTGGTATGGAATCGTGCAATCCGCCCATCTTATTAAGATCTCTCAGACCATGATGGACGGCGATAATCCCGCCCGCGCTCGAGAACAAAATCGACTTGCCGAATGCATGCGACATGTATTGGATAACCAATCCGACGAGCCCAAAAGGTCCAAGACAGAGCGCTACCAACATATAACCCATCTGTGATACCGTGGAATACGCTAACAGTCGCTTAAAGTCTGTCTGCTTGAAGACAGAAAAGCCCGCATAAATGCTCGAAAATATCGCGTAGATAAGTATTGGCATTCGATAGGCGGCAATAAAGGAGTAATCTATAAGTGCAATCCTCAGCAAAACATAACCCGCCAGACCCACAGTTAATGGGCTTAGCAATGCACTCAAAGGTGTAGGCGATTCCGCATGTGCCCACGGAAGCCATACATGAGGCCCTAAGACCGGAAGTTCTATTACCATACCGATAAAGATAAGCGTCCATGCGATCATACCGACCGTGGCAAAAGGTGGCACTAACGCATTGAGGGCAAGCGTACCATTAGTAACTCCTATTATTATTATCCCTGCCAGCGCAAGCACACCGGCAATTAAACTCCAAATTAGGTATAATTGCCCCACCCACTTCCTGTTACCATAGCCATAGAAGTAAATGAGGAAGAACGCCGTAATAAGCGCAATCTCTAAGAACACGTACAACAAGATAAGATTTCCACTGTAAACTAACCACAACATCGAAACCGCATAAAATTGGTATAAGAATATGTATTTCTTGAACTCGCTTTCCACATTTAGTTCCATCTCCTCAAATCGGTGTACCATATATGGAAGAGCGAAAAGAGCAACCATTGCAGAAACAATACAAATTGTAAGTCCAAACGCATGTGCTATATAGTCAAAGTTAAGATAAATCTCGCCTATTGGCGCGGAAAGGGTCACTATAGATATCTCAGGCGTACACCCCTTGAGTATACAGTATAGGATAGCAAAAAAAGGTACTAAAAATGAGATTGCAGAAAGATATGTCGCTTTCTTTGATGATAAAAGCGGTGCTAGACAGACAACTATTAAGGGTAATAGCAAGACGTAAAGCATAATCATACTCTATCCCCTCCTATCTTAATCACATTTGTGTGAATATCCTTCTTCTGTCGGTCAAGTATACCAATTGCAGCGATTAAAATTAAAAGTTCGCCACTGCTCGTGAAGATCGTGACAATTGCGATACCAAAGGCTGCATTTGCAAGAATCGCAACAGAGAAGAGCGGGATCAATGCCAGGAACACTGCTCCAAACATCATCTCCAGAGATATAAGTAGCCTGATTACATCTTTACTTGAAATCGCTGTGAGATATCCTATAAGTAGGATTACAAAAGAGGTAACGTAGATTATTGATGCCGTCGTCATATCAATCGCCACCATTTAGTCCTCCGTCCCCCCCGCAACCATTTTTAATACCGATAACAGTAGAAGCACAACAAGCGCCACCAGCGATAAAACAAGTATTAGATATTCTGATTGTGCCATAAAATTTATGAGCTCGAATTTGATCAAGCTGGAAGACAGATTTGGATTTAGCATTTTGTAACTGTAAATTGCGAAGCCGACTACCGCTGCGGTTATGACCACCAGAACTGCCCATGGCTTTGAAAATTGGCTTTCGGGATCTGACCTGTATGTCGCTGCCACAGCCACTGTTACTATACCTATCGCACCTACAAAGACGAACACGATTAAAACGAAGACGGGCTGGAGATTGAAGATAGCGTAAATGCTCGCTACAAAGATCAACGTCGCAGACATGTATAGCGAAGAGTAGAAGTTATCTTTGCTGAGCAGAACTCCTAAAGATGACAACACGGCTATACCCGCGAGGGCTATCAGTACCCATACTTCCATACTCATGGATTCATCTTTTTGTATAGCAACATAAAAAGCTTTCGGTTTTTTTCGATGACATCCTTCAAAAATAGAGGATAATGGGTGTTTTATGTACTATCGTAAAAAATACTAATGGTTTATATACTGTTGTGCGTTATAGTATAAGTAAGGGCAATGCATATCATAATCCTGAATTGCGCAGACGACACGGAGAAGAAGCGTGTGCGGTATGTCATAGATAAGTGGGGAAGGGAGAGGAGAGAGGAGGGAGGGGAGAGTGGAGAGGATGATAAAGTAGCAGAGGTAAAAGCGATAGTTGTTAAGGCTGATTTGGCTGAATGCGAAGTCGGCGATTTTATCGATGAGTTGCATTCCAAGATAAGTGCTGGGAGGGTAGAAATATACAAAGCGGAGATAGAGAAGATAGAGCCCGAAAAGACGATTGAACGTTTGAATGTGACGTTTAAGGAGGATATAAAGTCTGTGGAGAAGCTTATCAGCTTCATCTTTAGCAAGAAGAATGCCACTCTCCGGGAGCACCGGTATCTCAGTGATACTTTCTCTGAGATGGAATACCAGGCATACATGAGAAGGGGGAAGGGCGGAGTTGAGGTGAGGATAGTTTTTAGAGAAGAAGGCGGTGAAACCGTAGCGGATATTCGATTAGAAGGTATAGCAGGAGCGTCGAAATCGCTGAAAGCGGATTTGTTGGACGATTTTTCGTTCTTTGATGTTGGTATAGAGCGGGAATAATAGTAGGTACTGTTTGTCACCAAAATAACGATAGTAAAAAAATCGAAAGTTTTAAATGCCGTGAGATATAATATGATAATACAGAGGGGTGGGACGAAGATGGGAATGGGAATTGATGTTTTGGAAAGGTTGAACAAGCTGCCGAAGACAATAGAGGGTCCTGAGATGGACTTAGAGAACTTGAAACTTGTAGTTTCATTTTTTGGATAATGGAGAGCAAACGCCCTGGGCATTCGTTTAAGGACGATGTGATAACGTTTTTGCACTGATTTTTGAGAGCGCCTGAAAAAGATGGAAGAAACTGCGAAGAAAGCGAGAAGGTGTAACAAAAGAAACGGAAAGGGGTGCTTTGATTTCTGAGATTAGAGAATTTAAAGGTGATAAAAGAGGTTTGTATGCAATGAGGAGAGGGAGATATTATTAGATAAACAAAGTTTTATGAGCGATAGTCAAAAGAAGAAGGATGACGGATCCATCACCGTGGGAATTAGCACTATTTCCGAAACGGGACGGCAACATAGAGCTGATTCCGTCGTTCGTGAAACGGAAGCAAGACTAAAAGTCGATGGTAAGTTGTGCACGCAATTATTTTGCCTACCTTATCATTTTGAAGAGCTTGCAATTGGATATTTAACAACCGGTGGGCTTGATCCTGCCTATATCGCGAACATAGAGGTCAAAGAGGTAAATCCCGCGATATATGAAATATTGGTTACGTTAGAAAAGGAAATCTATCGAAATCCTTTAACGGTTAACTCTCAGTTGAGAATAAAGAAGGAAGATGTATTTGCATATGTAAACGAGTTAGAAGAAGGCGGTATATTGTTTAAGGCGACCGGGGGCACACATGTAGTTGCCGCTTTTAGTCGAGGAAGCGACACCATCCTTATCGAGGATGTAAGCAGACACTGCGCAATAGACAAACTCGTAGGGGCGTGCATTACGAAAGGGATAGCAACCGCCGAAAGCGTTTTGGTTACTTCTTGCCGACAAACATACACGACAGTGAAGAAGGAGATCTGCGCCGGTTTCCCAATAACAATAAGCGTTTCCGCACCTACTGCTCTCGCGGTAAAAGAAGCAGACGATTTTGGAATGACCCTTATCGGTTTCGCCCGTGATAAACGGTTTAATGTGTATGCAAATGATTGGCGGATTGTATAATGACGTCTAAGGCCTGATTTTTTATTCTTTCCGCAGTTAAGTCAGTAATAAATTGAAGTTTTGACTTCGCTTCTGACTCTTTGAGCCCGGCAATACTACTCTTCGCACCCATTACGAGCTTATTAGAGAGCTGAAGTGCGTAGTCTATTGAGCCGGCCTTTATAAATAGTTCTCTCATCCGGTCAATGTCGAAACTGTCAAGCTCTCTTTTACCGGTCATGATCTCGCTTATATATTCCCTTTCTGAACGTTCGGAATGGTTCAATGCGTGGATAACAAGAATAGTCCTCTCACCATTTTTAATGTCCAATCCAACAGGCTTTCCGGTTTTCGCGGGATCGCCGCATATATCCAGAATGTCATCTTGAATCTGAAAAGCAATCCCCACGTTTTTACCATAGTTGCGAAGATTTTCGATTTCCGCTTCGCTTCCGCCGCCAAGCATTGCGCCTGCTTCCGCACTAGCCATAAAGGTAGAAGCGGTTTTCAGCGTCGCCACTTCCATGTATGATTGCTCGGTCGTCTCTTGTAAGGTTCTTAACGAGAACTCCAGATACTCTCCCATAGCGATGTCCGAGACCGCACTCGAGACCAACCCCACTACCTCTGGCACCCCACACTTTGCAAGCATCTCACAAGAAACCCCAAACAAGAAATCACCAATAACAATCGCCTTTTTTTCGCCATACATCGCGGGATTAGAAGGGCTTTTCCTTCTTACGTAATTGTCATCTATAATGTCGTCATGAACCAGAGAAGCGTTATGAAGGAGCTCAATCGCTATTGCGGTAGTCATCGCCTTTTCCCGTGAGCCACCAACCGCCTCCGCTGATAGAAGGCATAGAATAGGTCGCAGTCGCTTTCCACCCGTATCCCGTATATAGCTCAGTGCATCGTGTATGATCTCATTTGAGCACCGCTGCATCTTCTGCTCGATAACCTCGCCCATCCGACAGTTGAAATACTGCACCTCCTCCTGAAACTGCTGCCCATTCATTTCGTTCAATTCACTTTGATTTTCATTTCTTTAAAAAATTATAAAACCCTGTTATAAAAATACTCTGCATTTCAGAAAGAATAATTAATCCTTTTCTGAAACGCCAGCATCTTCAAAAGTAGCCATCTCACCCAATATTTTACAAGCTGCATCCACGATGCTTATCCCTAATGCCGCCCCGGTTCCTTCGCCAAGCCGCATATCCAGGTCAAGTAAAGGTTTTAGACCAATGTAATCAAGAGTTACGGAATGCCCCCTTTCTACTGACCGATGTGCTGCAATCATATAATCTTTCACCGCGGGCGCTAACCCATAAGCAACTAAAGCTGCTGTGCCGGATATAAACCCGTCAATAACAACAGGAACCCTATGCGATGCCGCTGCCAATATAACTCCGGCCATCCCGCCTATCTCAAAACCGCCTACTTTTGCAAGGACATCTATTGCGTCTTTAATGTTTGGTTTGTTAACTCTTATTGCTTCCTCTATCACCGCTATCTTCTTCTCAAGTCCTGCATCGTCAATGCCAGTTCCTCGGCCCGTTACTTTTTCCACATCCTCGCCGGTTATTACCGCTACAATTGCACTGCTCGAAGTTGTATTCCCTATACCCATATCGCCAACGCCAATAATATCCACGCCCTTTTTAGCTTCTGATTCAAAGACTTCTATCCCCGCTTCAATAGATCGCACAGCATCTTCATAACTCATTGCAGGTCCCTTGGCCATATTAGCAGTTCCGTATGCGATTTTCTTAGCCACTAATCGTTCATGGGTAAAGTCCACCGCTACGCCCATATCAACGATGACTACCCTAGCCCCTGCATGTCTTGCCAGCACATTTATTGCGGCACCATCATTAAGGAAGTTATAAACCATCTGAGCGGTAACTTCCTTTGGATATGCGCTCACACCATCATCGGTAACGCCGTGGTCCCCAGCCATTGTTATAATCACTTTGTCCTTCATCTTTGGCATGGCATTGCCCGTGATTCCGGCAACTTTTGTGGATATCTCTTCCAAAGTTCCCAAACTACCTGCGGGCTTTGTTAGAATGTCCTGTCTCGCCCTGGCGGCACTTATTGCACGCTCATCCAATGCCCCAATATTGTTTATGGTTTCTTCCATGATCCTCATCTATCGCGTATTGTATTTATTGTTTATTTAGCCGCCCTGAAATTTGTTGCTGCGATGATGTCGGTGATGTTGCTTATAATTTAAATCATAATAGTTCGTACTTCAAGCTTATATAGTGTAGAGTAAGAAATAAATTATTGACACAGATTAACACAACACTTTTTCTTTTTTACAAAAAGAAAATTTAGCCTGTGCTAAAAGAAAAACACAAATGTTCTTTTGGTAAAGCTTTTCTTTCTGCGAAGCGTTTTGATCAAACTTTCTTAAAGTTTGATAGAAACGGTTTGTGGAAATCCGTGTAATCTTGGGGTTAGCTAAATTGCATTTTGCATTTCAAATTTTGCATTTTCTGCTCAAAAATCCATAGGTTTTTGAGCAGATACCTATCTTACGAACTTAATCACGCCACTGCCCGGAGAGAACAGTAAACCATCACGTTTCATCACTTCTATTATGTCCTCCGCCTTTCCTCTTTCCATCCCTTCCTCCTCCGCGAGATCAAGCACCTCCTCTAGCGGCACTTCCTCGCCGTATTCTTTCTCCAACTCCTTTATTATCTCCCGTATTGACCTCGCGCGGTCCCTTCGGGTCTTAGTTGTGCCAACAGTTACCCAGTCAGTATCCAGCTTGCCCGTTTCTGGGTCAACAAAAACTTGCTTCAGGCAGTATGTAGTCACGTTAATCACGCGTTCCGCATCATCCGCAGTTATTTTATCACTTAGCTTCGCTCTCGCACTTGCCTCGCCAAGCCGTATTAATGCTTCTAACTGACGGGCGGTTACAGGAACGGGCGCCTCTTCGTCCTCGTAGCCCTGCCTCCGAAGTCCGATATAAAACTCCATAAACTTACTCTTCGCCTCTTCGGTCATCACGGGGTAGATATTCCGCTTACTCCATGCCACATACTTCCTGAATAATTCGACCTCTACCGCAGGCTCCATAGTTTGCATCTGCTCTCTTAACCGCTTCTCCCCACCCTCTCCCACTTTGCCTACGTTCTTAAGCCGTGCAAGCAGTTCACCGGCGTAATGCGTCTTTATTATATGCTCGGCGGTCCTCGTATCCCGCTCTTCATCTGGTCGGTCCATCATAGTATATATGAGATCGAATCGAGACACGAGCGTAGGAGGCATATTTATCTGCTTTGAAATGGGATCGTATCTATTAAACCGTCCCCCGAGCGGATTTGCAGCAGCTAACAAGGCACATCTTGTGTTTAACCTCGCCATTATTCCCGCTTTTGCGATAGAAACAGTTTGCTGTTCCATTGCCTCATGGAGCGCATCCCGGTCCTCCTTTCGCATCTTGTCTATCTCATCGACCGCGGCTAGCCCTTTGTCTGCAAGTACCAAAGCACCAGCCTCTAAAGTCCACCGCCCTTCTCCGAACTCATCCCTAACGGCGGCGGCTGTGAGTCCAGCCGCAGAGCTAGTTTTACCACCCGTATATAAGCCTCGAGGTGCTAACTTCACTAAGTATGTGAGTAATTGACTCTTTGCAACTCCCGGATCACCAACGAGAAGCAGGTGTATGTCGCCTCTTACCCGCGACCCATCCGGCAATTCTTTTGGAACGCCCGCGAACAGTTGGAGTACCATCGCTTCTTTTATCTCGTGGTAGCCATATATAGTGGGTGCAATACTTCCTATGAGCTTCTCATATACATCCGGTTGATTTTTAAGCGCCATTATTTCTCGCTCGTCATCATCTGTTATCTCTATCTCTTCAAATTCTTCCTCCTTCAGCTCTAACGAATTGCCATCCAGGTATATATCGAAGAACGGAGTCTTCCCAAATTGTGTCATCCTCTGGTATGACCTGAGAATACCAACAACAATAATCCGGTCGCCGGGCGATATTTCGCCTGAAATGTCGTCTTCCAGATTAACGTCTAAAGTTTGTGGTAATTCGCCACCCCTCAATTCCTCGGGCGATTCCTGTAACCTTACCTTTTGTGCATTTACGAATTTACACTGATCCACCAATAGCTTGAACCGCTGTATTTTTCGTCCACATCCGCCACTCTCTTTCTCACACTCCATCGGCTCCCGGAATTGTCTTCCGCTCTGCCCCAGCGAGAAGATATGCCCGCAAAAAGGGCACTCAAATACCGCTTCTATTACCCGCGGCCTTACCTCTGTCGCCTTTGTTACTAATCCTTCTATACCCACCAGCTTGCCTATGTCATTGCTTCTGATCTCGCGTATTTTTACCTTCTTCGGAAGCTTTATTATACGAACATTAGCCCCATCGAGAGTGACTCCAGTGGGAATATCCATTTCTCGTAAAGCGCGAGTTACAGCTTCTATCGTTACGTCCGGGTCTTCCAAAAGCATATCTGCAAGATTGGAGTCGTATATGTCCACATCAGAGAATACAACGAGCAAACTACGCCGTTCCGGGTAATAATTCGATAGCTCTATGATCCTGTCCCAGCAATACTTCTTCAGAAAGTCCTCCCATTTCTCTGTTACCAGGTCCTGCATCATAATATCACCATCGCTATTTATCTCATATTTTGAATACTATACTATTGTATTTAAGATGATGCAAAAGTTCTTTACATTAAAATTATAGAAAATTATAAGAAAAGAGGTGGGAGTGCCAATGGACACATCAGAGTTAGCAGTTGTTTTTGATGGTGCAGGTGTTTTATACGCACCTTTCAGGATTATTAAAGATATGGGAAGAGGTGTGACAAAGCGGAGCAGGAGATCGGGGCTAACCTGTACTGATCGGCTAGAAAAGGGCGCGATGGTGATATTAAAGACGAAATACAGAGAAACGCTGGAGCAAGAAGATCCTTCAAAATTTTTATCTGATGTAATAAAGGCGAAAAAAATCGAAAATAAGGTTATATATAAAGAAAAAGGGATTAGTGATCGAGAAGTGACGGAAGCAATTTTACGCGATAAGCATGTTAAATTGGGAGATGTGCATGAAACAATGTCCTTTCTGAGGGAGTGCGATATCCTACCGGTAATAGGTGTAGGCCTGATTGTGGATATGGCAAAGGGGGCGATAAAATACGTGATTGCAGGCGGCATAAATTTTTTCCCGGGAACACGAAAACTACTTAGTGCGTTACACGGGCTAGGAGTAAAGACTTTTGTTTCTTCGGGAGATCGGATAGAGCGAGATGAAATTGCAGTTTATTTACCGGACGTCCCTCCAGATAATATCTTTGGGATGCAGAAGCCGGAGGATAAGCGGGACTTGGTGATGCGGTTGAAGGCCGAGCATAAGGTGATGATGGTGGGGGATGATATAAATGATTATCTTGCGCTATTGGAGGCGGATATAGCGGTGTTATCGTTACAGGAAGAGGCAGATAGACAGGGGAAGCTTTTTGAGATTGCTGATTTCAGGATAAAAGATATAGGGGAGGTAAAGGACATAATAGAAGAGATGAAGGAATACGCTAAGTGAGGGTGTGGTAAAAATGGTAAACTCAAAAGAGGATCTGAAATCGTTGGCTGATGGATTGAGAAACTTTGAGGGTGTGAAACGGAAAAGAGCTATAAGTGACATCGTAAATAGATTTGGGGATGCAGACCGAGTAGGAAGTCGAACGATAGTGGGATTCGGAGAGGATGCGGCTGTGCTTGAAGTGGACAATGATAATTTCGTTTTGCTCGCTGTGGATGGTATCTGGGGTAAATTGTTGAATGCCGACCCATGGTGGGCCGGGTATTGCGCCGTGCTGGTGAATGTGGCGGATATAGCAGCGATGGGCGGCACTCCGCGGGCAATGGTGAATCTAGCATCAACGCAGGAGAAGGGTATATGTGCAGAACTGGGGCGGGGAATGGCTGACGGAGTGAGGAAATTTGGCGTGCCCATGGTGGGCGGGCATCTACATCCGGACACTAATTATGATGCTCTTGATGTTGCTATAATGGGGACAGTAAAGAGGGATTGTGTAATATTTTCAAGCGGTGCGAAACCAGGCGACAAGGTATTGGTCGCAATTGACCTTGATGGTAGGATATATCCGAGTTACAATCTGGCCTGGGACAACACGACAAGAAGGACTGTGGCAGAGCTAAAGAAGCAGTTGGATACAATGGTTGAGATCGGGGAGAAGAAGTTAGCCACTGCGGGTAAGGACATAAGCAATCCTGGCACTTTAGGCACGTTTGGTATGTTGCTCGAATCTTCAGGTACAGGCGCAATCGTGGAGCTTGATAAGATACCAAGACCAGATGTAGATATTCCTTTTGAGCAGTGGTTAAAGATGTATCCGGGTACAGGGTTTGTGCTCACGGTTGAAAACGATGATAACGCGGCAGAGTGCATAAGAATATTCGAGGATGCAGGGGTAGCGACTTCTATCGTTGGTGAGGTTGATGCGAGCAAGAAACTAAAAATAACAAACGGGACCGAGACAGCAACTGTATTTGACCTTAACAGAGAGATGATAACAGGGATAAAACGAAGTCCTCAGGGTTAAATGAAGGGGGTTTGGATGGAAAATAACCTGTCTAGTTCCTATAGTCAAACATCCTTCATAAGAACGTTTGACATGAAAGATGATTTTGATGAGTTATACGGGAAGGTAAAGAAGGGGGAAATAGATAAAGCGGATGCGTTGTTTTTAGCGTGTCATCCCTCTTATCTCTTCTGCATTGCCGATGAGTTGCGAAAGGCGGAGAAAGGCGAGGTCGTCACATATGTGGTGAACAGGAACATAAACTTTACTAATATCTGTGTGGGCGACTGCAAATTTTGCGCGTTTCGAGAAGAGAATGGCGAGGGGTATCTATTGAGTATTGATATGGTCTTGAATAAGGTTGAGGAAGCGGTGAATAATGGGGCGACCGAGATATGTATTCAAGGTGGTCTGCATCCGGACCTTGAGGTTGCGGACTATTGTGGAATTATAGAGCGCATAAAATCGGTCTTTGATGTACATATACACGCATATTCGCCAATGGAGATATGCCATATGGCGAGAAATTCCGGGATGACTGAGTCAGACGTGTTGAAGGCGTTAAAAGATGCTGGTCTGGGCTCTATTCCAGGTACTGCGGCTGAAATACTCGATGATTCTGTACGAGATGTAATATGTCCGGGTAAGATAAAAACCGATGATTGGATTGAGATAATAAAGACCGCACATCGGTTGGGAATACCATCAACTGCTACTATCCTGTATGGGCATATAGAATCCCTGGAGGACCGAATAGACCATCTATTTAAGATAAGGGCGATACAAAAGGAGACAGGCGGATTTACGGAGTTCGTACCCCTGAAGTTCATGCGAAAGAACAATGAATTGGGCAGATGGGTAACCCGAGAATTTCCGTTTTGGGAAAGTGCAACTGTTCATGCTCTTGCCAGAGTTATTCTTCATCCCTACTGCGTGAATGTGCAAGCCTCTTGGGTGAAGTTAGGGCTGAAGGAAGTGCAGCAGATGCTCTCTTTTGGCGTGAACGACATGGGTGGGACACTGATGGAAGAGAGCATATCAAAGGCATCGGGTTCCTTAGCTGGCGAGTACATGAGCCCCGGGGACTTCGAGCAACTCATTACGGGTGTGGGTAGAACACCAAGAAGGCGGAGTACGCTGTATAAGTTGTTGTAACGTTTTTGTATAGCCGGGGTAAAAAACCACACGATTTCACGAGATTAACACAAGATTTTTGGGTTAAGGGAACTCCCAGTAAATAGTTTACCCAAAAAGTTTTGATAATTGTCATACAAAGACACAGATTTCACAGATTTACACAGACGCTACTCTAAAGTCCCAAAAAATATTAAGTTTTTACGGGTTCATAGAATAGAATCAAAGTTAAAAAATCAATACTCTACTCTACTCTACTTTAAATCTGTGTTAATCAGCGTTAATCGGTGTATCAAAAAAAATCCTTGGAGAATGATACATACAGTTCGGGTAAATTATTATTTGTGAGTTCCCTTACGGGTTTTTGAAATTGGAATTTGGTATTTTAGACAGTTTATTGAGCTTGTCCATATCCTCCGCCCCCGGGCGTTTC
>CBDAFQ010000048.1:0-12892 GCA_965195275.1 uncultured ANME-1 euryarchaeote
TTGCGATAGTTGGAGCGATAATACTACTGATAATTGGATTGATTCTAGGGCGTGTACTCGGTAAAGTCGTGCGATTAGTGCTTGATAAAATTGGCGTTGACGCTATGGTGAGCAAAGCAGGTGCGGGTGATACGATCGAGAAAACGGGCTGGAGTATTTCGAAATTTTTTGATGTTGTGATTAGATGGTTTATTTACATCATCTTCATCATGGCAGCCGTAAACGTGTTGAACATACAATATTTGTCCGACTTCATGACTGCGCTTGCGATATACTTCCCGCGTCTGATCATAGCAGCCATAATACTGATAGTGGGAATGATACTGATTACTTTCGCCATGAAGTGGATAGACGAAACACTCGGAACATATGAGATTCTTCTCGCTGATATAATAGCACCGGTGCTTAAGGCGATCATGGTAATAGTAGTGCTTGTATTAGCGATGGAGCAGTTACTCATCAACATGCAAATCGTATACACGTTCCTCGTTCCGTTAGCATGGGGTATTGGAATAGGCATTGGAGTCGCTATAGGTATCGCTGTGGGCTGGGGCGGCAGAGAGACCGTTGGCGAGTATATGCACGAAAAACTAGAAGAAGAAAAGAAGGAAAAATAAATGTGAGTTATATCGCAAAAATATGGCTGAGGACGTGCCATTGTTATTCATGACCTCTCTCAGCTACTTTTTTACCTCTCTCCACATTTGAAATTCAAGGAACTACTATTATGCCCGAGCATAATCCCTTACCCACCAATTCTTCTTTAAAATCTGTTAGATCACTGTCGTTCGTTACTATCGGAGCTCCGGTCTTCTTTGAGTATGTTAATAATGCCATATCTATATCAGAGGGATAAGGCACTCTCGTCCTCTTCTTCCTCTTGTGTTCCTCCATCTTCAGCGTTCCGTTAAGCGACAGATAAAAATCCTTCACCTCTCTCATCTCTCGTTCGTCCGGGTGATAATCAATTACTTTAAACCATGCCTTATTTTGTAGACGTTTAATCTTTTCCTCCGTCTTCCGTGCTAATCGTAGCCGAATCCTACTGGATATTTTCACTCTTTCGGGAAGCCCGATCAAGCTTTTTGTTTGGGGATCATCACAAAATTCGTCAACAATTTTCGCTATGCCCTTATCAAAGATCTCATCTATCACCCCCGAGATCGTTTCAATTTCAAAACCGTCAGTTACAAACTGTTCTGTAAGTGTTTGGATCCTGTTCGTAAAACCCATAACTCTAAAAGTCACTGCCTTTCCTTTAATTTTCTCTTTGTGCATAAAGCAATAATAAATTATCAAATTAGTATCATATATGACTCTTTTTTGCGCTTCCGATCCCGAACCCATTTGTTATTCCTCAATAAAAGCGGACAAATCTATGTCGTCATCGAACAACGCAGGTAAGACATTATATTCCACACATGCCTTTTGGGCCAGTTCAAAATCTTCTTTTATATCGTTCAAGCAGAAATACCCTAATACCTTCTGATTACCTCGTGTAAGCTCTCTTAATGTCATGATTTTCTTAAGGTATCCTTTAATGATGGCTAATAAGTTATTCTTTTGAATATCGTCCAAATTTTCCCGCTTTAACACCAGCAGGCAATAATCTATCGAACCGCGTATGAAAAGCGAATTCCCATTTGATTCAAATTGAGAGAACTCATTCAATAAGAGCTCAATCTCTGAGAGTAGCTGCTTCTTTATTTGCTCGTGCTCCTCGCCGGGTTTCGAGTTCATATACCAATTATCTCTTAACTTTACCAGAGGTAGGGAAATATATTTTTCTAAAATAAGGTCAAATGATCTTCGTACTTCTACTGGTACCGACCTAATATAATTCTCAACCTGTTTTATTCCATCCTCTGTAATTTCAAAGACCCAGCCATTTTCAAATGATACCTTTATATAGCCCTGTTCTCCAAGAGCTATAGCATCCCGTTTTATGCATGAACAGCAAGGCCCGTAATAGTCGTCAACAAAGATATAATCAATTGGTGCTTTGCCATCCACTTTTGCAATGTACAGATACTTCTGAAGCTCAAAACTGTTACAAATACGTTTTAGACGATATAACGCATATAAAATCGGCCAGAATTTTGGCAATCCTTCCTCCGCCACTTTTCACCTCGCCCGCCTAATTGATCTCATGGCTACATCCTGCTTTAAAGTAGTAATATATTTATATATAGGTTATTTAATGTTTTCTAATTTATTCATAAAGGAAATAGGTGTTAATAGAATCACAACAGTCCAAAAAGGGGTGTCAGATGAATTGAAAGAAGCACTGTTCTATGAGAAACTGGAAGGGAACGCGGTTAGATGTCACCTATGCCCTCATCAATGCAAGATAAACGAATCGAGGCGGGGGGTATGTGGAGTTAGAGAAAACAGAGACGGAGTCCTTTATAGTCTGGTCTACGGGAAGGCGGTGGTGCGGGGGATGGATCCAATAGAGAAGAAACCGCTATTCCATTTCCATCCCGGTTCAGGCGCATATTCAATTGCGACTGTAGGCTGTAACTTCCGCTGTAAAAACTGCCAGAACTTCAATATCTCTCAGATGCCTAAAGACAAGGGGCAGATACTGGGCGAAGATGCGCCACCAGAAGCGATCGTCGCAACAGCCAGGCAATCGGGTTGTAGAAGCATTGCATACACTTATACCGAGCCGACCATCTTCTTCGAATACGCATATGATATTGCCAAACTGGCACATAAAGAAGGGCTATGCAACGTTTTTGTATCAAACGGATATATCACAGAGGCTGCTATACGCACTATTGCACCATATTTAGATGCTATCAACATCGATCTGAAAGGGCTATCCGATGATCGGTATTTAAAAATTTGTGGCGGGCACTTGCAACCGGTCATAGAAGCGATAAAGCTATACAAGAGCATGGGGGTTTGGGTTGAAGTGACTACTTTGGTTATACCGACGTTGAACGATTCAGAGACAGAGCTCAGAGAAATCGCGGAGTTCATCAAGAGCGTAGGTGTGGACATACCGTGGCATATCTCTCAGTTTCAGCCCACATATAAGCTTACTCACCTTCCGCCTACACCGGTTACCACCTTACGAGAAGCGAGGGAAATTGGGTTGAAGGTAGGCTTGCGATACGTGTATGAAGGTAATGTCCCGGGTGAGGACGGAGAGAGTACCTACTGCTATCAGTGTGGGGAGTTGCTCATCCGCCGCTATGGATTCCAGATTATGACGAATAAAATAAGTGATTCAAAATGCCCTCATTGTGGTGCCATGATAGATGGCGTATTATAACCTGACTTTCAGCGTTGTATAGGCTACAACCCTAAAAGAGTGCATCCATAAACTCCAACTTTTCTATAATCTCATTTTGCTCTTTAGTGAGAACAGAAATTTTGTCATATTTTGGTATATACTCTATAACTCTACGTTCGCTCAGCATTAATTATTATAACCATCCAGCAATATATCTGATTGATGCACCCGGACATCTTCACACCCGGTACATGCCTTTTCTTCGTTCTCCTCTGTCTTACTATCGATGCTCCTCTCACGGTCAGACACCTAAAATATTCGAGGACAATCTCAACTGGGCGGCATTTCACCTTGCGGAAAAAGATAACCTCCGCGATGTCGAAATTACGAAAGCGAATAAATGGGCGCCAAAATGTCCAACTTGTGGAAGAAAAATGGCATTCGTGTGCTATGAGAAGGGACCTCCAATAGAAAACGAAGTTTTTGGTTGTAAATTAGCTGATTGGAACCACCCATGTCTTAGCCATAGCTAACAATTGATTTGCACCCGAAGGGTGCTTTCTTGTAGCCACACATCTTTACTGAGATGTCTCCACCACAAATCAAACCTTTATATCAAATAGAATTGGATATAAACACAATGTTTCCATTTATCGCATTTTTCGTAAGTATCGTTCTGATACATGTATTATCAGTTCGTATGCGAATACATCCATTTCTTTGTCTGATTTCATCTGCTTTTGTTTACGGATTACTCTGTGGCATGGATTATTATTCAATCATCGCACATATAACATCAGGTCTAGGAAGCATCTTTTCCGTACTGTGTATTGTTATATTCTCTGGTGTTACTATTGCAGAGTTTTTAAAAATAACAGATGGTATTGAAACGATAATAAATGATATTTTAAAAATCGTCAAAAGAAATTATTCCTTTATACCTCTTTTTACGGGGTATTTACTATCTGTTCCCTTTATGTGCTGCATAACTGCATTTGTTTTTTTGAATCCCGTCATTGAGGGTCTTGCACTGAAGGTAAAAGCACCAAAAAAAAAATTCCTATACCTGCTCGCTATTGGCACGGTGATATCGTTTAATCTAATCTATCCATCACCGGTTATCCTTGTAATCACAGATACACTAGATATTGATCCATTAGATACCTTGCCAGTGAGTATACCCATATCTGTACTTCTTCTGGTTATTTCTTATTATTATATGCATACAAACATTGAAATCATACCGGGAAAAATTCGATCATCACTAAAATCATCGTTAGAAGCCTGGAGTCCGATTTTTATCCCGATATCGCTGATTTTTCTTGGTCTTATTGTTGATAGTCAAGTTTTATTATTTTTTGGTAATGTCAATGTTGCTCTACTCGTTGGTGTATTAATCTCACTGATCATCGCAAATAGACACTTATCTGCAGATGTGATAAGCGCTGCCCTGAAGAGATCATCAGGTAGAGCAGGCAGGATACTTCTCGATCTATGTGGCGCAGGGGCACTCGGTAATATCATCGCACACAGCGATTTTTCAAATGATGTGTTTGGATTGCTCGACAGCAGTTCTGTACCGGTCATGCTATTCCCGTTCTTGATTGCGATGCTTATTCAGACCGCACAGGGCTCAAGAGTTGTCACAGCCATCGTAACTGCAGGTATTGTGAAGGATCTTGCTTGCATGCAAACAGTGTTTATGATCTGCGCAGGAACATTCATGTTCTCTTATGTGAGCGACCCATATTTCTGGCTGGTTAAACATAATTCAAGTATGAAAGAAAATCTGAAGTACTATACTCTACCGCTGGCGCTAACAGGCGTTGTTGTTTTAGTGTGTGCCATTTTATTTCTATAATTCAAATCGCTAAATCTTATATCTATATAAAAGACAATCTTCCTCAGGAAAAGCTTGCGGAACTTCGCAGGCGATTCATGGGGGTGTGGCGTTCTGGAGAGTATACAAGATTTGCCAATTTTTAAGAGGATATTTTTGATTGTATATAAAGTACAAGTTCTAAGTATTCAATTTGGGACATGGAGTTACACTGATTTGATTTCTTCTGCGTTAATCTGCGTTAATCGGTGTCAATAATTAATTTTCTTGTGAACAACTCTGTTATTTTGAAAATCTGTGTAATCTTCTGGTTCGTAGGTCGGGAACGGCAATATCTTAGTGGAGACTACACTTAAAGCCACCCTATTTTTTGGTATTTTTTCACGCCTTCCTTATAGAGATCATTGCCATAAATATCATTTATTACTATAACCGGAAAATTTTTGACTACTAATTGGCGAATAGCTTCGGTACCAAGGTCCTCGTAAGCAATAATCCTAACTTTTTTTATCGCTCTGGCTAATAGCGCTCCTACACCGCCAGTAGCGCCAAAATAAACGCATTTGTAGCTCTTCATTGCCTCGATAACTGCCTGACTGCGGTTACCTTTACCGATCATCCCTTTTAAGCCTTTCGCCATCAATGCCGGCGAATAGACATCCATCCGACCACTGGTTGTTGGACCAGCCGAGCCAATGATTTGACCGGGTTTTGCAGGTGCAGGACCGACATAGTAAATTATCTGCCCTTGTATATCAAAAGGAAGTTCCTTATCTTCTTCTATAAGAGCTACTAATCTCTTATGTGCTGTGTCTCGGGCAGTATAAATAACGCCATTTATAAATACGCTGTCACCGATATGCAACTGCTCGAGGTCCTCTTCAGTTAACGGCGTAGTAAGCTCAACTTCCATATTAAATCGTCACCTCCTTATGTCTGGCAGCATGACAATTTATATTTATTGCTACCGGTAAACTGGCGATATGACAGGGCAGCATTTCAATGTGAACGGAAAGAGCAGTAGTACTACCGCCAAGTCCCGCGGGACCAATACCAAGGCAATTAATTTTTTCCAGCAGCTCATCTTCCAGGACTGCCAATTCAGAATCACTGTTGTGAGTACCAAAAGGACGTAATAGCGCTTTTTTAGCCAGTAGAGCTACTCTTTCAAAAGTTCCGCCTATACCCACACCCACCACAATAGGCGGACAGGGATTGGAACCTGCGCTTTTTACTGTCTCGATAACAAATTTCTTCACGCCTTCTATTCCTTCCGAAGGACTTAGCATCTTAATTGCGCTCATATTCTCGCTGCCACCGCCCTTCGGGCAAAATATGATTTTTAGTTTATTGCCAGGAACAATATCGTTGTAAATCATAGCAGGAGTGTTATCCCCTGTATTCTTCCGTGTAAACGGGTGACAAATGGATTTTCTGAGATAACCTTCTTTATAGCCTCTTCGGACTCCTTCTTCTATTGCAGCATACAAATTTAAATTACCGCCTGTTATTTCTAGTTCCTCTCCTAGTTCCAAAAAAACTATTGCTGTGCCGCAATCCTGACATATAGGGACTTTCTCTTCTGCTGCAATCCGAGCATTCTCTAATATTTGAGCCAGTACGATACGGCCTAAAGGCGATTCCTCCTCAGATCGTGCCTGCCTTAAAGAGTTCAGCACATCTTCGGGCAGGGAAAAATTCGTATCTTGACAAAGCTGAGCCACTACCTCTATCACCTCGGAATAATGTATTTGTCTCATTTTAGCCGCTCCGGTATCATTCAATAAGAAGGTATGAGTTTTTCCTTCATTAATAGTGAAGTTGACTTCTGGGCATTACTAATTATAGATTCTGCTTTATGATACAACTCTTTGGAACTAAGGTTCAATCTCGCGACGCCATCTTTTTGTGCTTGCAAGCCAACAGCCACTGCTTCCTCTACAAAAGCTTCTGACTCTGCCATTGTAGGTATGATATAGTCCTCATTAATACCGCGTTTCTGTGCAAACAGTGCCAGAGCATTTGCTGCTGCTATACACATCTTATCTGTTATGGTTTTAGCACGTACATCTAAAGCACCGCGGAAAATACCTGGAAATCCTATTGAATTATTTACTTGATTCGCAAAATCAGAACGTCCGGTAGCAACTATTTTCGCGCCTGCTTCTTTTGCTTCCTGCGGCCAAATCTCCGGTACTGGATTAGCGCAAGCGAAAACGATCGCTGCTTCGTTCATTGTATTTACCCAGTCGGGTTTAATAACTCCTGGGCCTGGCTTAGAGAGTGCAAGACAGACATCCGCATCTTTTAAAGCTCTATCCATTCCTCCTGTTATTCCTTCCGGATTAGTAATCCGGCACAACCGCCATTTATCGCGATATTCATCTTTTCGCTCTTCTATGTCCTTTCGTCCAGGATGAAGAATTCCTTTACTATCTGCAACGATACAATTACGTGGTTTAACGCCAGCGGAGAATAGCACACGAGAAATAGCAACATTTGCTGCTCCGGCACCAATAAATGCAATTCTTGCATCTTCCAGCTTTTTGCCTACTATTTTTAGCGCGTTTATTAAGCCTGTCAAAGTGACTGCGGCTGTTCCCTGCTGATCGTCATGCCAAACGGGAATTTCCATCTCTTCTCTTAAAGTATCGAGAATTTGAAAACACTTGGGATTTGCGATGTCTTCCAGATTGATACCGCCAAAAGAAGGCTGCAGCCACTTAACCGCCTGAATAATCTCTTCCGTTTTTTTCGTGTCAAGACAAATTGGTATCGCATCTACACCACCCAAATATTTGAACAAAAGTGCTTTTCCTTCCATCACCGGTAATCCTGCTTCCGGACCTATGTCACCCAAGCCTAAAACGCGGGTGCCATCGGAGATGACCGCCACGGTATTCCATTTATTTGTCAGCTCATACGCTTTTTCTTTTTCTTTCTCTATTATTTTGCAAGGTCCCGCAACACCAGGTGTATAGTAAACGGCAAAGTCATCTAAGCTGTGAATAGAACATTTAGCCATTATCTGTATTTTGCCAGCATAAGAGGAATGCTGTCTTACTGCTTCCATTTGCAGTTTCTCCGTCTTTTTCATTCCTGCCTCTTCTATTAATTCTGAATTGTTCTTCTTTACTTCATTTTCCATCGTTTATACTTTTCCTGCAGCAGATATAATTACGAGCTCATGCATTATAAAATAAATCTTGAACGGGCGACAAAAATTTTGCTTGATTTCTATTCAAGTTGTGTGTGCCGATATAATTTAGGGTTTAAGATTTGCTTTTACTTCCCTTACCACCTTTTTAGTTTCATCCAATGCAGAATCGCTTATGTATCTCTCCGGTACTGGTTCTTCAATCTCCATTTCTATGCCTGCCAAACCGGATATTAAGGAAAGCCACGCATAGGGCAAGATCTTTTCATTGTAACCCGAAGCAATCAAATCTATCTCCTTTCCATGACATATTTCCGCAATCTCTCTTACCTCCTCCCCTATCATCCTGAACCCTTTTATTGGCAACCCTAACTGAGTGAGCTGGTCATTTAGATATGGGTCAGAGCCGCCATTTCTAACGATAATCTGGGGCTTAAATTCCTTTGCCTGCGGTTGAACGATCTCCTCAAAAACTAATTTATAGGAATCGTAGCCAGCACCCACGGGCATAGGAACATTTACTGTGTATCCTTTCCCCTCTCCCTCTCCGATTTGATTAGCAAAGCCTGTCCCAGGGTATATTGTTCTTGGATCCTGATGTAGATCAATGAACATTACTCTTGGGTCCTGGTAAAAATATTCGGAAGTTCCATTTCCTGCATGAGCATCTGTGTCCAAAATCAAGATTCTCTTTAGATCGTATTCCTGCATCAGATATTTTGCGGTATATGCGACATCGTTATAAAGGCAAAAACCTTCGCCAAAAGAGGGTTTAGCGTGATGTAGCCCTCCTCCTATTGAGACAGCCTTTTCAAATTCGCCGCTTTCTACCAGATCAACTGCTCTTTTCGCCTGTCCAATGATAAGCCTAGCAGCTTCTTCTACCTTCCCTGGCGTTCCAACAGGTCTGTTGTCAGCACTATGGAACCGGTAAAATTGCCCATCATAATCTAAGCCTAAATTTGCAGCTTTGTAGTAATCTCTTGTAAAGTCTATATACTCCTTCTCGCAGATAAAAAGCAGGTCTTCATCATTCGCCTTTTCTGTACCAATGATTTGATAAATCTGCTCGCTTACATTTTCCGTCATGAAACGATGAAACATTAAATACCGCTCTCCCCTAATCGGATGCCCAACGCCAAAATCATATTCCTTCAAGTCATCCTTATACAAAATCGCTAATTTTGATCGCATGTTTTTTTCTCTTCTAACTGAGATAAATAACTATTTATATTACTGTTCTTTTTTTATTTCGGGTGATGAACATGCGATCAGACATATTAAAGCAGGACATCGAGACCATACCACACCGCGCATTATTGATGTCCGCGGGACTAAAGAAAGAAGATTTTGACCTGGACAAGCCGTTTATCGGTGTTGCAAACAGTTATAACAACATTATTCCGGGGCATATACTCCTGAACGAACTAACGCAAGAAGTAAAGCGAGGGATAAGAGATGCAGGCGGAGTACCCTTAGAATGGGGCGTTCCCGGCGTTTGTGACGGTGTTGCAATGTTTGTAGAGATGCGGTTAAGCCTACCAAGCAGAGAGCACATCGCAGATAATATTGAAATCATGACCCTGTCGCATTCGTTAGACGGCTGGGTGGGCGTAACCAATTGCGATAAGATCACGCCTGGAATGTTAATGGCTGCCGGACGTCTTAACATACCGGCAATTATGGTTACTGGTGGCCCAATGAAAGCAAATGTGGTAGACGGGAAGAAGCATCACCCTATTGAAGGGTTTGGCGTCGTTGGTCAGGTAAAGGGTGGTGCGATGACGACAGAAGAGGCGGAAAAAATGCTGCCGCTTATGGTTTGCGGTGCAGGTTCTTGTGTCGGGCTTTATACTGCAAATACGATGGCTGCTGTTACTGAGGTGCTGGGCATGTCAGTGACAAAATGCGCAACTACGCTCGCAATAGACCCGCTTAAGAAGAAACAGGCGTATGAATCAGGACGAAGAATAGTTGCATTGGTTAAAGCGGATCTAAAGCCACGTGATATAATGACAGAAAGTGCATTTGTGAATGCAATACGAGTTGATATGGCTATGGGCGGGTCAACGAATACGGTATTGCATATCCCGGCAATAGCTCGAGAAGCAGGTGTTGATATAGATGTAAATGTCTTCGATGAAATCTCAAGAGAAACGCCGAATCTATGTAAGATAATACCTGCAGGCACTCATGAGATGGCCGATATTGACCGTGCAGGCGGTATTCCGGCGGTTCTTAATCGCTTAAAGGATATGATTCAAGATTCAGCAACGGTAAACGGGAAATCAATAACAGAGATAGCAGAAGGAGGTAACGTGCTGGATGACGATGTTATCAGAACCTTAGATAATGCATACTTTTCTGAAGGTGGGATAGCGGTATTAAAAGGTAATATCGCACATAGCTCGATAATAAAGCAAACTGCGGTTGGCCAGGAGATGAGGGTTCATTTTGGGCCTGCAAAGGCATTTTATACCGAAAAGGATCTGTTGAACGCAATAGAAGCGAAGAAGATTGTAGAGGGCGATGTTATTGTGTTGCCGTTTCAGGGTCCTGCGGGAGCACCGGGCATGCCGGAAATGCTGACGCCTACGGATGCGATAATGGGTGCAGGCTATAAAAAGGTAGCTCTAATCACTGATGGCCGGTTCTCGGGCGGCACTACCGGTCCTTGCGTTGGGCATGTTGAGATGGAGGCGTATAATGGTGGGGCTATCGGTGCAATAAAAGACGGGGACATCATAGAGATAGATATTCCAAATAGGAAGCTGAATGTAAAACTGAGCGATGATGAGATTGAAGGTAGGCTAAAGAAGGTTAAAGCGCCAGAACGGAAACTGACGCCGTTAATGGTTTCGTACCGGGAGAAGTTTACGGGTATTAATTGTTATGGTGAGAAGGTGGATGCATGAAAGGTTCCGCATAGCAGAATTATATGTCCGAGAATAATATGTCCCTATATCCAACATCATCTTCATCCCAGAGCTCAGAAATCGCTTTTGTTGAGTGCCAACCTTTCTTCTTCTCAACTCTACCACCCATATAATGGATTTCAATTAGGTGACCAAGCATTTGGAATCCCTCATTTGGTATGTGATTTTTACATGACACTGTATCCAATTGAAATTCGTTTACTTCTTCCATCTCTGTCGTATGGCATATTATTGCATATAACGTATAATTTTTCTTTGGTAAAGCTTTCTTTTTGAAAGAAAGGGTTTTTACCGCATCAACCGTCCAAAAAAGCTGTTCAGCCCTTTACTGCGCCGTTTCGCCATCATATCTTCCCATTCTTCAACTGCTTTAGCCTCTTTGTCGCCGGTATAACCAGCATCTGATTTCTCCTTCAAGCTCTCCAGCTCGCCAAGGTCCAGCCACGCACCATTACAGTTTAGACAGACATCTATTTCTACCTCTTCCGCATATTCTAAATCCATTAACCAGCCGCAACGTGGACAGACCAGTTTGCTCTTACTCTGCGTGCCTATGTGCTTAGTGAGGAAATTCGCGAGCTTTCTGTCTCCCAGTATCTTTTTCAATTCGTTATTGTCAAACCATACACCCTGACATTTGGGGCAGACATCTATGATAACATTTGGTCCCAGCACCTCCACTTCCTGCTTCTTCATCGCCACCCAGCATCTTGGGCAGTCTATGGTTTTGTCTTTCTCTTTCTTGCTTTGCATACTTTCTTAAATATAGATTACCATATAAAATAAGTAACTCGTCAAATGTTTTGCAAACCACAAGATTACACGGATTTTCACGAGAAAACAATAATAGTAATCGGATTTTAATAAACTATTGGCTATCCCATCCCTATTAACCTTAATTTCTTGTGTTAATCTTGTGGAATCTCGTGGTTTTTAAGATTAGCTATACAAATACAAAAATTCTATTGGTGGAACACTAATCTTTTAGAGGCAAATCCAATGCACCCAAAAACCTTACGCCTGACCCTGATCCAACTGCCCCGCAGAAGCATCCGCCGCGAAACTAAGAGCCTCTATTTAAGAAGTTCGATTAGCTCATCCTTATTCAACCCTGCTTGATGTAGGATGTCAAGTAACGTACCTTTTGCAAGTTCTCTGCTTCCACTGTTGTCCAGTAGGGGTTAACGGATACTCCGGGCAGGTCTTCAAGCCCGAAACTCTCGATATAAAGCTCGATAGCTTCTTTGAGATTCTTCTGTGCTTCCACAAGAGATTCGCCCTGTGATGTCACGCCAAGTTCTGAACACCTAGCCACAAAGAATTTACCTTCCTGGGTAATAGACACCAGAAATACTTTTTTGCTCTCCATTATTACTATCTCACCTTTTATCTTTTATCTTTGGCTTCTCTAATTATATTACAAGTTGTGGCGATGATTTTCTAACAATCGGCACCAATTTTAAAAAATCCTCTTGAATTCATGATTTGACGAACTTAAGGTTAGAATTTAGGATAAAATACGAATTCATCGGCTTTTTTTTTTACCAAAAACCCAACTTTATTCGGCTTTTTAACCAAAACCAAACTCTTTTAGGGGGTGCTATTTGTATACCTAACAACCTAACAGTATGCATTATGAAAGAAGGAAATAAGATAGTTGAGAAGATGGCGTTTGCACTTGCACTTGCGCTCTGCGATAGTAGCTGCAATTGTGG
>CBDAFQ010000049.1:0-6319 GCA_965195275.1 uncultured ANME-1 euryarchaeote
CTGTATTTCCTTTACTTAACAAGGCTGAGTTGAAAGAAAAAGCGAGGGGAGTGTTTCAAAATCTGCGCGATGCATCAATACCCGTTGAATATGATGGATCTGGCAGTATTGGGAGGCGGTATCGGCGTCAGGATGAGATAGGCACGCCATACTGTATCACCATAGATTACGAAACGCTGGAAGATGATGCAGTGACGATACGGGAAAGAGATACGATGAAGCAGGTTCGGGTTCCGATCGCCGAAGTAGAAAAGATGTTGGCGTGATATTATGCCATAGGTGTTCGGTTAAGTACGACACAACATAAATAATGACCTATAACAACAAATTTACGATACAGATTTATACAGATTGCACGGATTTATTTACCTGTATCCATACTTCCACTCCGGAATCCTTCGAGGTCAAGCGTGACGTAATTGAACCCAAGCGTTTTTAATCTCCGGGATACCACATCAAGCACGTTAGTATCAAAAAAACCAGCCAGTTCTTCCTTATCCACCTCTATCCGCGCTATACCGCCACGATGCAGTCTAACCCTAAGTTGCTTGAACCCCAAATCCTTCAAGAAATCCTCTGCCTCTTCTATCATCTTAAGTTTTTCCAGCGTTATCCGCTCGCCGTATTCTATCCTTGTAGCTAAACAAGAAGAAGGGGGTTTATCCCAAAAAGGTAGTCCCATCTCCTTCGCTATTTGCCTTATCTCGTGTTTTGTAATGCCAACCTCAACAAGAGGATGCCATACACCTTCCTCTTTAGATGCGGCAATGCCAGGTCGGTATTCATCAATATCGGAAGAGGTAACACCTTCTGCGATGGTTGATATGCCCTTCTCAGTCGCGATTTCCTTTAATAACATCGCAAAATCACGCTTGCAATAGTAGCATCGATTATAGGGATTTCTGACAAAATTGTCGTTTCTTAGCGGATAGAACGGCGCTATCTTATAAAGTATACCTGTTAGGTTTAAAAAGCTCTTGACTTCTTCTAATTCCCTTTTCGGGAACAGTTCGCGGTATAGCGTTACTGCTAATACCTTTTCACCAAGTACATCATGGGCTACTTTAAGTAGAAAGCCACTGTCCACACCACCAGAGAAAGCAACAAGTAAGTTCTCTTTTTCTTCTATTTTTTTCTTCAGCTGCTTAAGTTTTTCCATCGTGTATCAAAATATTGTATTCGTTTAGTCACATAACTTTCCCAGCGATATTAATACCATAGAGGAGAATGGAAATGGCCTATTCTATCCATTGTACATAGCTCCGAGAAGCCCGTGGAATAACGGACTGGTGGAAGGGTTTAACAGCGTCTTTTAAAGAAATTCTGGAATGAACTGCAATTCGGCGATGAACAGGAGATTGACGTCAAGATTAAGGATTTTTACGCTGCTTATGAGAAATATTCGCGGTTAGTTTCAAATAATCGGGAAAATAAGTGTTTCGAACAATTCAAGGCGGACAAAATCTATTTTTCCTTCCCGACCACCGTCATGTAAACCACACACTCCTCTGTGCCATCTACGCCCAACAAAGCGTTTACTTCGTCATCGTAGAGCGCACCCACCTGACAACTGCCGAGATTCAATGCAACTGCGGCTAACGCCACGTTCTGCGCTATATGTCCAGCATCCAAATATATGTAGCGGTAGGCTCTTTGCTTGTATTTCCACTTTGAACGTTCGAAGATAGCAGTCCAGATGAAGACCATGCTTGCATGGTACGCCATTTCTTGATCGAGAGCAGACTGTGCAACAGGGATACGAAAATCTCCCGCTTGTAAGTGTTCGAGCTCATGCATATCCACGGCATAATGATAAATTCCTGGGTCAATGTGCTCCACGCGATTAATCACGAGATATGTTTCTACGGGATACAACGCTCCGGCTGATGGCGCGGTTCGGAACCCCGATTCGGAGTTGGTAATACCATGTGCTGCCCACAAGAGTTGAGAGAGTTCTGATTTTGTCATCGGCTCATTGTTGAAGTTTCGAACGCTTCGGCGGTGTCTCATGACTGCCCATAACGGTGCTCCTCCTTCCTCTTTCGGTGGTTCAAGCTGGACTTTGGGCGTGGCGGGGTACCGCTTATACGTATCCGGTTTGCACGCCCAATCTAAGTACCAAGCGGGAAGATGTCCTCGTTGATACTTCGTCTCTTGTTGAAAACAGTCTCCAATTTCTTCTTTTTTATCTCTTCTATTCATCTGTCTATGACCCCACACCAATATTTAATTTACTAAATTTTAGGACTATTTTTTTTTATACAAAAAAAGGTTGTCGATGACCTCGCCGATAGTATCCGCATCTGTCACGTCAGACTCTACATAAGCATCTTCCAAGACATAGAACGGACTCTTTTTTGCTATGCTCTCTTTTGTAACTAATTTATCAATTTTACTTGCAACCAGAAGTTCAGCGGCCTTAAGCCCCTTTCTTTTCTCTAATGCAATAAACGGATTTTTTATGAATCTCATATCGGTCAGTTCTCTATCTTCTGTCTTTATATCAAATATACAGAAATATTCTGCCCCACCGAAATGCATGGAGACTTTTGATTGCAGACCATTATTTTCTGTACATGGGACCGCATACCGCATAAATTCCTTCTCTTCTGGTTCTATATGTATTATGACCTTATCTACGTCTTTCCGCTCGGATCTTATCTTCTCCTCGATCTTATCGCTCAGTTGATGTGCCCTTTCAAGGTCTCTCAGGTTCGTTTCTATTTCCAGCTCTACAAATATGAATTTACCAGAGCTTCTCGCCTTCAATGAGTGTATTTTTCTGACGCCATGAACCTCAGAGGCTATCTCTCTTATCCTATGAAGGCTCTCATAATCTATGGATGCGTCCAAAAGGACCTTTATCGAATCTTTTAATATCTCGTAGCCTGATTTGAAGATGAATACAGCGATCAGAATACCCGCTATCTGGTCAAGTGAATAGAAACCCAGGTAATTGCCCACTATGCCAAGCAATACGACTGCGGAAGCATAAACGTCTGCTCTTGTATGTTTGCCATCGGCGATTATACTTGGTGAATTCATCTCTCGACCGACCTTGAGCTTATAACTGCTCAAAAGCAATGTGAGCACCAGCGATGCCAGTGCAACGGATATGGCAGCCGGAACATTTGTCAGTGCACCCGCTTCAAACTTCTCGACCGAGGTGAGAACAATCTCATATCCGGCATAAAAGATCGCAAGTGCAAGGAAAAGGCTTACTATATTCTCTGCTTTGTAAAATCCGTATGGAAAAGTTTCTGTGGGCTTACGACTTGAAATTTTAAGACCGATAAGGACACCGATGGAACTTATAACATCAGTAAATGAGTGAACGGCATCTGCAATCAAAGCAATGCTTCCGGAAAGGACGCCAATGGTATATTTTATGACTACGAGAAAGGCGGTTACCACTATAGATACTAAAGCGGCTTTTTTATCCCTATCTAAACGGACCATAGTGTTATATTTTCTTCACCACCTCTTCTAGCTCCTCCATTCGATTCAAGACCGTGATACCGCGCATCCTTCGTAACTTCTCTACGTTCTCCACATCCTCTTTCCGCATTCGTAGCTTCAAGTCACTACCGTTGGGAAGCTTTGTTAATATTTCACCTTCTTTCTGGTCCACGGGGAAGATATAGACTGGCACGTCCGCCTTCATCGCTTGTGCAGCCGAGTTTGTAATTAGCGAATCGGCGATGCCATATGCTATCTTCGCCACCGTATTCGCCGTAGCAGGCGCGATTAAAACGAAATCGTATGTACCTAACTGTATTTTTCCTGATAGAAAAGGTGTATTCGGACCTTTTTCTGTATTCAGCTTTGGAAAATGATCTTTAACATCTTTCAATAGCTTGTAGAACTTTAAAACCACCACGCCTTCCTTCGAGAGATAGACATGAACATCTAAGTTGTACTTCGCGGTGAGTTGCTCCATAAAAGACACGCACTCCGTTAACTTATCCCCGGAGCCTGTAATCCCCCATGCTATCTTAATAGGCTTACCCACTTCAAAGCTCTTTCCTTCCACTTTCTCTTTCACTTCCTACTTTATTCATCATAATAAAACCCTCAGCAAGTCGATCCAGCGTCTTATAAAGGCTTTTCAAGCCTTCTTTATCCGCTTTAACACCCGCTACACCTTTATCCTTAGACCAGAAGGTGGCGCCGAGGTTCGCACCGAAAGATCCCCCTCCTACAGGAACCATCTCATTTATCAGATAGAAATCAACTATGGACCTGATTGCAATCTCCTGACCGCCTATACGGTCGCCGCCATCAGCAACTGCTGCTCCTACTTTGCCCCTTAGCCCGTGGGGATTTCTCGCCGCAAATGCTCTCATTCTGTCGAGGACCACTTTTGCTTGACCGCTGAGTGTCCCCTGATAAACGGGCGTTCCAATCAAAATGGCATCAGCCCATCCAAATCCCGAATATATATCTTTCATAGCATCGTCATGAACACAACTTCCTTCTTTGATACAGTGGTCGCAGTGCAGACAGAAGTTGAGCTTCTTACCGCGAACAGAGAAGTATCGCGTCTCTGCATTCCATTTCTCTTCTGCATACCGTAACGCTTCTTTAATTATCCAATCGGTCGCGGCTATTCTTGGGCTCCCTGAGATACCAAAAAGTTTTAGCATTCGTTTTCAACCGGCATCCAACCTGAACCCCTCTTTCATACCAAACCACCCTGCCGGGTCCTCAAGATATTCTCGAGAATCCCATAGACTGAGATAATGTCCTCGCTCCTCATGCGCAAGTGCAAGATAGAATCTCGCTTCAAAAGGGTCGGTGGCTTTCTCTGCCAGCTCATTGTAGAACAATAAGCTCTTCTCCTCCATTTCCATGCCTATCCCCAATACTTTTACGCTCTCAGAAATATCTTCCTCTGTCAGGTCTTTCACATCCTCAGGAAAAACTGCTTTTGTCTTTACCACATCGCCTATGGAGGTCACCACTTTTGGCCACGCCCTTTCCTCTTTTAGCTTTTTGTATATTGCCTTCACTTTTTCCAGATGCATGTCTTCGTCCTTTGCCAAAGATCCAAACATCTCCGTTGCAAATGTGTTAGTAGCCTTCGCACTAGCGTCCATGTAAAACTTCTTTCCTTCTTCTTCAAGTTCCATGGCTATTTCAAGTGCCTTCAATCTCTCTTCGCTCATAATATCCTCTCCCCCAACCAATCCCCATTCCGATTGATTGGTTCTCCTCATTTATCTTATACACTGTTTTTTTTCCAACCTAATTGTTGGTATTCAATCTTCATATACTTTTCCATTTGCATTTGCCTGTGATTCTTAACCTTAAATATAAAGGCTAAAGCTTATAAAGATTCCGAAAATGTTTATATGATATCAGGGGTAATAAAAATTGCGCAAAAAAGACAATTAAATAAAGAGTACGTTATCGAGGAGGAATATGGAATGTCTGATGAAAGTGAAAATAACACCATAGTTAAAGTAGAAAATGCCGAAAATGAATTGCTAAAATTTGAAAAAACATTAATAAAATACTTAGAACGTCTATCACTCCCTTCTTCTAATATTTTCGTTCCTGTTTCAGAACGTGCTACAGTATTTTTTAATGTGGATGGAGTATTGAGCCGCTTATCTGATACACAGCTACAAAATTCCGTGTATATAACTAAATATCTTGCCGCTGTAGCATCTGGCCTTTTTGATGCTGCTCTAAATTATCTTTGGGATGAAACAATTCTTGAACTTAGAAAAAGGGTTTCAAAATATGACTTATCCTATTTTTATGACCAAGCGATTCGCAGTGCTGACAGAAGAAAACAATTTAAAGATGAATCTGATTTAGTCAATCTATCAAATAGTGAGTTAATTGAAGGTGCTAGAAAAATCGAACTGATATCTAGAATCGGGTTTAAGCATCTTGAATATATTAATTATATGCGAAATTGGGCTAGTGCAGCCCATCCCAATCAAAATCAGATTACCGGCTTGGAATCAATTACCTGGCTTGAGACTTGCATAAGGGAAGTTATCTCTTTACCGATGTCGAATGTCGCTATTGAGATAAAGAAGTTACTTGCAAATATCAAAGAAAACCCACTTACACCAGATGATGCTAAAAGTATTGGATCTTTTTTCCTTCAATTAACACAGGAACAGGCTGGATCTTTGTTATCAGGTTTTTTTGGTATTTATTGCGATCAATCTACAAAGCCTCAAACACGAGATAACATTCACCTACATGCGTGTTCGGTTAAGTAACCCATCGCTCCATCAACCTCTCCCTTTTAACATTAGGATCGCATCCTTGGCCAAGATAAATGTCGTATATGGTGAGC
>CBDAFQ010000050.1:0-17404 GCA_965195275.1 uncultured ANME-1 euryarchaeote
ACTGCATCTGCACCCGCATCCGAAACCATCCGTACCTCTAAGTTGCCGGTATCGAGCGTTTTCAAATCCGCAATCACGAATGTATCGGGCTTTATCTCTTTTATCTTCGCCACTATGTCCACTCCGTATCGCTTTATCAATGGCGTGCCCGCCTCTATGATAAGGTGGTCATTACTCGGCAGATCCTTCACCACACGCCCCATATGCTCCCAGTTCGGGATGTCCAGAGCGACCTGAAGATAAGGTGGGTCCCATAACTTTGTCACTTTCATACCCAGCGAAGGATGCCGCGACCGGTCCTTCTCATATAGCACTTTCTTTATATCCGGGAACCCATCCATAGCCCGTTTTAAAGCCAACTTTGTAGCGCCATAATTGTAACGATAGATCTTATTATAATCATCCGCATGAGGATGCATGAACACACTTACAATCACCACGAGTTCCTCTGCCTTATCCACAGGTATCACGCCCTCCTCCACCGAATCCGCAACTGCTTTTGCTATTGCACTCTGCGCAGGGCCAAATACCTTCTCCGCCTCTTTCAGGTTCCGCACCGTAACCTTAGGCACGACTACCGTAGATGGCTTAACCGGTAAATTCGGCCTTATCACTGCAATTAGCGGTGTGTGCCCAGCAGACATTTGACTCAAGGCGTTTGTGAATGCCACACCTACCGGTCCATTTTTGTCCCCTATCATCAAATCAATATGCGCAATTTCTTCTCCATCCCCAATCAATGCTTCACCTACATTCATCATGTTATCTTATCTCCATTTGTATTGCTTCTATTTGCTTCCTTTTATATCTTATCCAATGCTTTTCTTACCTCTGGCAACAGCCGGGATTCGACTTCTAACTGGTGAAAGCCCGGTCTGGGGCCACCTTTTCTTGTCGCTCTACATATCCTTGGATCGCCGATTGGAAAACCTCGAAGTTTAGAAAAGATACCGTTAGTATCTATTTTCCTTACCGCTTCCACAATCTCTCTTAGTTTCTGCCCTTCTCCTTCTATTAAAGCCCCAAAACAGGTCTCTTTTACCCTGACGTCTGAGCCGGCCATGCTGTTATCTTCGCTAATCAAAGCCAAAAGTCTACTCTTCAATTGTTCCGGCGTTATCTCCGAATCAGGCGAGATTAAAATTACTCTTGTCTCAATCCCCATTTTTCTTCCCCGTTTTTATTTTTAATGTTTTCTTTGATAAAACTTTCTTCTTAAGAACGTTTTATTTATGGGCCCGCGGAGATTTGAACTCCAGACCTCTCGGTTATCAGCCGAGCGCTCCAACCAGGCTAAGCTACGAGCCCTTTTCTTAATTGGGTATAACCAAATACCTTATACGTGATATGCGAGTACATTTAGCTGCTCCCTATTTGGCTATTACCTATACTATTAGATTAATATTTTTATAATAACTTATTTACCTTTTATCATGTGTGAACAAGCAAAAAAAGATGTATATTAAGGAACATAATCTTGACTCCGGGCTAATGGTGGCAGTCTGCGATACGGAATTAATAGGTAAACATTTTGTTGATGGCAATCTAAATCTAAAAGTCACGGAAGGTTTTTATAAAGGTGACGAAGCGACCGAAAGAGAAGTGATAGCTTCTTTGAAGCACGCAACAATAGCGAATCTGGTAGGTAAAAGGGCAATTAAATGCGCAGTAGACAATAATTTTATCGGAGATGCTAATGTGATCTTCGTGGATGGTGTGCCGCATGCACAGATGGTGAAGTTCTGAACGAATGTTGTAAAATATCAGCCACTAAATAAGTGCTCTTCGCCTCCTTTACCCTTACTTTATAACGGGCTCCAAGCGGCAAATCATCTTTTAGTACTATCGTCCTATACGCTGAGTCACGAGCTATTACGCCTCCCTTTTTTCCCGTCTCCGTTACTAAAACAGGTAGTTCTGCCCCTTCTAATTCCTTGTTCTTCGCGAACACAATCTTGTGATAACCGGTAGAGAATATTCTCGACCTTCGCTTCTTCTCCCGTTCCAACAAGTCCGTTAACTTTGATGCTTCTGTCCCGGGCCTTGGTGAGAACCGCGTTATGTTCACTTTTTCGGGCTTTATTTCCTCCATTAAATTTAGTGATGCGAAGAAATCCTCTTCCGTCTCGGTTGGAAACCCAATGATAAAATCGGTGGATATTGTGCTCTGTCTGAATCGCGCCCTTATGTTTGTTACACTCTCAACGAAATCAGCGACTTTGTAATTCCTTCTCATCTCTCTCAGTACCCGGTCAGAGCCTGATTGCACGGGCACGTGAAAGAATTTGAAGATTTTTTCGGTATCAAACGCCTCAAGGAGTTCGTCCAGGATAGGCATCAGCGTGAATGGATTCATCATACCCACTCTTATCCTAAAATCGCCTTCCACGGATGTTATCTGTTCTAACAACGCCGGTAGTTTTATATCTGTGCTGCCCCAACCGTATGCACTAGAATCCTGCGATGTTATCCTTATCTCGTTCGCACCGCTTTCCACTGCACTCTTAACCGCCTCGCATATCTTTTCCGGCTTGTAGCTTTTCAACTCGCCCCGCGCTTGTTTCACGATACAATAAGTGCATTTCCCTATGCAACCCTGTGCTATTGTAATCACCGCAATAACACCATCGAACTCAAGCCTTTGCTTTTCACTAGCTTGAATATCTCGGGGCGTCACCATTGCTACATCAGCACCTAAAATGCTTCTTACCAGTTCTGGCTGTGCCGCCGCCATGCAACCAGCTACAACTACCGCTGTACCACGCTCTTTTAACTCATTCAGTCTCTTTATCACATTTAACTCTGTTCTTTTCGTTACTGTGCATGTATTCACTATAACAATATCCGCTTCACTTTCTTCTACTATCTCATGACCTGCATTTATTAGTATCGCTCGCATTTCCATTGTGTCACCGGTATTTGCGGTGCAGCCGAAAGTCTCTATAAAAACTTTTGCAGTGCCCTCTGATAATTCGGTTAGATTCATTAGATAATATATTACCTACTAGTGCATACAAATAATATAGCATTGTTATTGGAAGGGTAGGAATGAACCAAACATCGAGAAGGAAGATAGAACAACTCCAGATATGTGCGGAAAAGGAAGTGGAAGTAGAAGCGAATTGTTTTGCAGACGTTAAGCTTGTTCATGTTGCATTACCCGAGCTAGATAAAGAGGCGATAGATTTAAAGACGGAGTTTTTAGGCTTTTCGTTTCAATATCCGATAATGATTGCTTCGATGACCGGCGGGCATCCGGATACGAGAAAGGTAAATATGGTCCTTGCAGAAGCTGCGGAAACGCTTGGCGTTGGTATGGGTGTGGGCTCTCAGCGAGCGGCGTTGGAAGGTACAGAACTAGAGGATTCTTTTCGTGTGGTTCGTGACGTTGCGCCCGATTCGTTCATCTATGCGAACTTAGGCGCCCCGCAATTGAAGGAATATGGAGTAGAGGGTGTTGAGCGAGTTATAGAGATGATAGGTGCAGATGCTATTGCAATACACCTTAACTTTTTACAGGAAGCTATTCAGCCCGAGGGTAACGTAGATGCAAGCGGTTGTTTAGCTGCGATAACCGAGGTATGCAAGGAGATAAAGAAGCCCGTGATTGTAAAGGAGACGGGTGCAGGGATTAGTTATACCCTGGCGAAGATGTTACACGGGTCAGGCGTATCTGCGATAGATGTGGGCGGCTTAGGCGGAACGAGTTTAGCGGCTGCGGAGATATACCGTGCGAATGCAGAAGGGGATGATCTTGGAGCACATTTAGGCAATCTCTTCGGTTGGAATTGGGGCATCTCCACTGTGGAAAGCATTGTAGAGTGTCGTGCGCTTCCTTTTACTATCCCTATAATCGCCACTGGAGGAATAAGAAATGGGCTTGATATTGCAAAGGGCATTGCTTTAGGTTCCGATATGTGTAGTGCAGCTTTGCCGTTTCTGAAGCCCGCAATGGAAAGCGACAGCATAAAAAGTAGTGTAGACAAGGTAATAGCGAAAATAACGGAATTTGGCGAGGAATTAAAGGTCGCAATGTTCTTAACGGGTTGTAAAAACACGATAGATCTAAAGGATGCAGAGCTAGTTATAACAGGCGAGACAAGGGAGATAATGGAACAGCGGGGCGTTTTTGATCGTTTGAAGCGGAAGAAGAAGCATACTTGATTCAGTAACCGCTCAAAATTTTTGAACTTGCTCGAAAATGTCTGAATTGGAAATATGGACTATTGGAACAAGTAACCGGAGCATAGAGGAATTCTTAAACTTGCTCGCGGCATATCGGATAGAGGCAGTAGTAGATGTGAGACGATTCCCTACGTCAAGGCACAAGCACTTCAAGCAGGAGAGCCTAAAAGCGAGCTTGAATCAGTGCAGCATAGAATATCATCACGTTACGGAGCTCGGCGGCTACCGGAAAGGGGGATATATGAAGTTTATGAAGACCTGCGAATTTGGAATGGGGTTAGACTACGTTGAAACACTTGCAAGATCGAAACGAGTAGCGATCATGTGTGCGGAACGTTTATTCTCCAGTTGTCATCGCCGATTTATTGCAGATGTGCTCAAATTGCATGGCATCACGGTGATACACATAATAGATCAGGGTCTGTGTTCTGAGCACAAAGGCAGAAAGCGGAACAAAAGGTTGGATGAGTTTTGAAATAATATAATATGCTCCGCCGGGGATTTGAACCCCGGTCGTGGGCTCGAGAGGCCCGCATGCTTGGCCGAACTACACTAGCGGAGCAAAACAAACGATTCTTTATTTATTCCAGCTCTTTAAACTTCTGCGCTAGGAATGTATCACACACCTCATCTGGATCTCCTCGCAACACAAGTCTTCCCTCATCTATTAATATCGCTTCGTGCGTAAGCTCTCGAATCACGTCTAGCTGATGACTCACAACCAACATAGTTGTACCGAACTCACGATTCAAATCTTTCAATGAATTCGTTACAATACGCAACGAAACAGGGTCTATGTCACCAAAAGGCTCATCTAATAGTAGAATTTCACAGTTTGAGGCCATAAGAGAAGCAATTGCAAGCCTTATCTCCTCGCCCACACTCGTCTCCGAAATGTAACGACTGAATATCTCTTCTGGCAGGTTCACTGCTTTTAGGTATGGCTTAGCCGCATTAAATGCTTCGGTCGCCGGATATATAGGGAACAGTTCATTCAATAGATCTATATCAAGATCTATCTCCCGGAGTCTACCCTTAGCCTCTTCCTCAGGCAAGTCGGCAAGTCGTAAAAGAACATCGAGTGTGACGTCACTAATACCAAATTCCTCCGCCCTTTCCATCGCATGTTTCACCATCTCGAACTTCTTCAACCCCATCCGTCGCGCAAAGAGGTCTTGAACGAGCTGGTAAGGCGGAAGTGCAAACTCCTGATGAATAATGCCTAATTTGCTCCGCGCTTCTATTGATCTACTACCATACTCACTAATATTAGCAAAGTCTACTGTTCCTATCCTGATCAGAATATGACCCCTATCCGGCTTCTCAAAACCGCCTAATAAGCGCATTAAAACCGTCTTCCCCATTGCAGAAGGACCAACTATCCCCACTATGTTGCCTCTCGGAATCTTGACATTAATGTCTTGCATTTCTATTGTTCGCATCAATGTATGGTATGTGACCAGGTCATATTTCTTCCAGACACCGTCAATCCAGATCATTGTGTCCTGCACATCCTTTATTGGCGCTAAAGGCTTTATGGGCTCAAGAGGGGCTAAGAACTTATCGATCACGCTTTTCGTTTCTCCGTCTTCTACTATCTTACCTTTATCCATCATGAGCAACCGATCGCAAAGATATTCATGCACTTCGGGCATATGAGAGACAAGTAAAATGGATATATCTATTCTATCTTTCACCCGTCTTACAGACTCAAGCAGATATTTCCTCGTTAGAGGGTCAGACATCGTGCCGGGTTCATCAAGGAGTAATATGGCAGGCTCTTTTGCTAGTTGCCGCGCGAGCAAAACCCGTTGTTTGTCGCCACCGCTCAAAATCGTGTATAGATGATTCCATTTGTCTCGTAATCCAACAAGGTCGAGAATTTTAAATGCCTCTTCCTTTAACTCATCGTATTCGTCCTCAAACGTCGGTACATCTTCAAAACCTGTTTGCTTCGCCCTCAGCCGTTTTATTACATTGTCTATCACAGAAACATTATAAAGTGCAAAAGAGCGCTGAAGATGAAAAGCCGTCTTTTCTCTAAGCTTCCTGTACTCAGACCAAGATGAATCAGGCGTCACTTTAATGCCATCTATCTCTATTACACCTTCATCAAACCGTTCATAACCGCGGAGCATGCGAAGCAAAGTCGTCTTACCTGCCCCACTCATTCCAATTATCCCCAGCGTCTCGCCTTTTTCTAACTTGAAAGATACATCATCCAGCGCTACCAGATCTCTACCGATCTTTGACAATTCGTACCGCTTACAAAGCCCATGAACACGCAATATTGTACTCATCTTTATCGCCTCTTCTTTATCCCCTGATATAATGACATACTATAACTGTGAATCATAAATATTTTATCTAATGGCCAAAAACCAAAAGGGTGGGCACGCACTGCAATAATAATACTTGCTATTAGCATTGCGGCATCACTATTCAATAGACATTATGTTAAGAGTTTTTGTATAAGTGCTAAGCTCTCTATCCCGCCCTCTAAGGTATACAATTCCAGCACCATTAACCCGTGATATTCATAGTCCTTAATCCATGCCAACACCTTCTTACAATCCAGGTTGCCCTCGCCCAATGGCAAATGCAGGTCATCAGCGCCAAAGTTGTCGCTTGCATGCATGTGTATGATCTCTACAGCCATCGCATTTTTATTTAAAAATTCGTCCAGCGTCTTTGTCGTGTTTGCATGCGCCACGTCAAGACAGAGCCCAAGATTATCCGCATCCACACCGCGCACTATTCGATTGAGTTCTTCTGGATCTCGACCCATAAGCATTTTCGCCGATGTTAGATTCTCTAATGCTATTCGCAACCCACGTTCCGCAGCAAAATCACATATTGTTTTTAGACTTGCAATCGCTTTCTGGAACGCCTTCTCCGGCATCTGCACGGTCAATGGCGATAAAAAGCCAGGATGTACTACGCATATATCAGCAATGAACTCGTATGCCGCATCTATGCACTCCTTTATCTGCCTTATGCTCTCTTCCCTCACTCGCTCGTTTACACTTGCTATGTTAATATCCGAGAGCGGGGAATGTAAAGAAAGGACGAGATTTGTCGTTTCGCTTATCACCCTCACCCGCTCTTTAAATTTGCCTTCCACTTTCTGCTCGCCTTCACCCACAATCTCCCAGCCCTGAAAGCCGGCATCTTCTAATCTATACATCCACTCCACGGGGTTGCTGGTCGCATCTACCGAGGAGAAACTCATTTTCGGTATCATAATTAACCTAACTTTTTTAGTATTCTTATATAGAAAGAACGAGTTTAACAATCTTTTTAAAAAGGATAAATGATTATAAATGAAACATTTAAAAAGCTATAATACAGTCATCATCCTATAGAAGGATATACAATGGCAGTAGAAGCATTAAGGTTTATAAGAGAAAGGGAAGCGGCAGGTCAGAAGCAGATAGAAGCGGCCAAAGAGCGTGCTGTAGAGATAGCAAGGGCGGCAGAGGAAGAAGTAAAGGGGCAAAAAGAGGCAGCACGTGTGGATGAGAAGAACGTCGCCTTTGAGGTTGCCGATAAGTATGCGAAGGAAGGCGGAGAGGAAGAGAAAGAGCTAATGAAAAATGCGGAGGCCGAGGCAGAGAAGCTGAGATCTATTGCGGAATCTAATATCGAGAACACGGCAAGCATAGTGTTAGAAAAAATATTGGGGTTGGGGTGATTCGCTTGGGTGTGAATGAGATAGAGGGGCGGATAAAAGACGAAGCAAATGCTGAGTGCGATAAGATAGTGCGTGAAGCTGATGCGAAGGCGAGTGAGCTGATTAGTGAAGCGAGAAAAGAGATAGAAGATCGAAAAAAGGACTTTATTGTGGCTGAGGGAGCGAGAGGTCTGGAGGAGAAAGAGCGGATGGTTAGAGCCGCGCGATTGAATGCAAGGAAGCTTAAATGGAATGCTGAGGAGGAGCTGACAAAGAAGGCGTTAGAGGAAACAATGAAAAGGATAAAGAAAGTAAAAGAAGAAGGTTTCAAAGGTGTTTCGTATTCTGACATCTTGGCTGGTTTGATAAAGGACGCTTCAATAAGTCTAATTGCTGGTGGTGGCACAGATAATGAATTGGAAGCACTGATTTGCGATGCGGATGTGTCTTACATAGACAAATCTATACTTAAGAATGTATCTACTGAACTAAGCCAGGATATAAATGTACCTGTAAAATTATCGCTATCCCGTGAAAGGATAAAGTCCGCAGGTGGAGTCATAGTGCGAGGAAAAGATGGTAAAATAGAGGTGAATAATACTTTTGAACAGCGTATGACTCGATACTCTGCCAGTATAAGGGAAGATATAATGAAAACGCTCTTTACAGAAAAATGATTGCAGTAATTGGTGACTCTGAGACTGCAAGTGGTTTCCGGCTTGCGGGAGTAACGAGAGTACATGAATGTTCCACGGACAATGAGGATGTTACTCGTGTGTTAGATAAATTAGTACGAGATGAGGTTGCCGTTGTAATTATAAGCGAAAGGATTGCCGCCGTAGCTCGGAACAAAGAGAAGATAAGGGCGATAAATGTGAAGAAAAGTGGCGTGATCCCAGTTATCATTGAAATACCCAATAAGAAAGGGCCGATGGTGGATGCGGTTGACGAAATAGGCTTATTGATAAAACGTGCAGTTGGTGTCGCGATTAAGTGAAACTTTTTGTGTGCAAAAAAAGTTGAGGCACTTGTCAATTCTCACCTTTTTTCTCACTCTTTACTTTATCCTGCCACTGCTGGAAATTGCAATATGGACAGCCGAAATCCCAGGGGCGCGCACCCTTTTTTATTATCTTCAACTTAAACAGGTAAGGATGTTCATCGCATTTGTTCTCGGTCACAACAACTCTACCACTCTTTGGCATTGGAAGCGAGAATTCACAAGCCGGATAATTGCTACAGCCTACAAATCGTTTACCGCGTCTAGAAGATAACAATAACAGATCCGAGTCACATTTAGGGCATGATCCTACGATTTTATCGGCCCTTACAGCTTCTTTGAGCGAATTTCCAATTTCACTACGGTTCTTCTTCAGATCTGCAAACACATCTTTCAGCATATTTCGCGAATCTTCTGCAACTTCATTCTTCTTCCGTTTGCCCTCACTTATCTCATCCATCTCCAACTCGAGCGTTTTTGTCATCTCCGACTTCGTTATCAGCGCGGCATATTTCTCTAATGAATCTATAAGCGCAACTGCCTTCTCCGTTGGTTTTGCCGGATTGCCCTGCACGTATGTTCTATCATACAACTTCCCTATTATCTCATGTCGCGTACTCTTCGTGCCCAGCCCCAAATCATCCATCTTCTTTATTAGTCCCGCCTGTGAAATCCTGTTTGGCGGTTTCGTTTCCTTCTCTACAAGCTCGATATGCTCAAGATCTACTTTCTCATCCTCTTTTAACTGTGGTATTACCAGCTCCTCCTTCTTCTGATACGGATATATAGCGAGGAAACCTTGCTCCTTCAGTAGTCTACCCTTTGCTGTTAATGGCTCGTCGCCTATCTCAGCCGTCACATTTGTATCTTCCCATTTCGCAGCGTCCGAAAGTGTAGCTAAAAAACGCCGAACTACAAGTTCATAGACTTTCCATTCGTCCTTCTCTAGCTTCTCTTTTGTTGTTTCTGCGACTGGATGTATGGGCGGATGGTCAGTGGTCTTTTTTTTACCTGCAGTTGGCTTTAATTCCTTTTTCGTGAGTAGCAACTTGGCATGCTTACCAAATTCTTTGTGCTTCTGGAACATCTGCACTAACGTCTTTAAATCAAGCGTATCGGGATACGTGGTATTATCAGTACGATGATAAGATATGAGTCCGCCAAGGTATAACCCCTCTGCGATAGCCATTAGACGCTTCGGAGTATAGCTTATAGCGGATGCAGCACTTATAAAACTGGTAGTATCAAAAGGTGTAGGCGGCTTCTCAACCCGTAACTTCGTCTTTAGCGTACGAATAAAGCCCGATTTGGCAGCTTCTATTCGCGCTTTTGCCACTTCCGCTTCGTCCTTTTCCAAGAACTTACGCGTTTTGTGTGCTACGTCAAAAATCTCACCATTTTCTGTCTTTAATTTCGCATGCAGTTCCCAATACTTACGCGGTACGAATTTCGCTATCTCCTTCTCCTTCTCTACCAGTAACGCAAGTGTTGGGGATTGCACTCGTCCAACCGAAAAGAAGCCATCGCCCAACCGATTTGCAGATAGGGATATGAACCTCGTCAGTGATGCACCCCAGACCAGGTCTATTATCTGCCTCACTTCGGCTGATGCTGCTAAGTTATAATCTACCTCACTTCTTGCCGCAAAACTATCCTTTATGTCCTTCTCTGTTATCGCACTGTATCGCATCCGATCAACCTTCAATTCGGGGTTTATTTTTTTGATTTTGTTGAGCGCTTCAACGCCTATTAACTCCCCTTCTCGATCGTAATCAGTAGCAATGGTAATATAATCGGCTTTTTTGGCTATCTGACCCAGCGTTTTAACTATATCCTTCTTTAATGCAACAGTAACTATTTTGGCATCTATCAGCTTGTAAGGATCCACTTTGCTCCAATTATTATAGCTATCCGGGAAGTCAAGACGAAAGACATGCCCGCTCAGTCCGATAACTACCTTTTCATCGAACTCGTGTGCATCTACACCACCAATCTTTTTCTTCTTAGCCTTACCATTGGATAGAATGGCCGCAATTTTTTTTGCTGTTGTCCCCTTCTCTGTAATTATGTAATGCATTTGACCTCTCCGATTAGGATATTAACGTATTATTTTCTAGGCCCTTATAAACTAAATTTAAAAATAACCGTCTTGTCAAAAATTTTCATGGTTATTTCAAATCCCTCATAGGCGCTAAAACCTCATTTAAATACCGCACTGCATTTGTCTTTACATCTAACGGATGTACCCGCTCGTGTAAATAATCGAGTTCGAGCTCCTCGTAGCTATTAGCTGTTATATTGCCACCGTATTTGTCTTTTCTTTCTATTGTCACGTTACCTACAGCGGGAAATATCGTATGCTTGTATATTTGCAGTATGGGATTGCCCTCTGCGATCTTGGCAGGACAAAAAGCGCTCATTATCTTCTTCTCTACGCTTTTTGCAGGCTCGTCCACCGCAATGTAATTACCCAATGAGGAGGACATCTTCTCACCATCCAATCCGATTAATAGCGGCATGTGGATACAAATAGGTGCATTGAAGCCTAATTTCGGTATGTTCTCGCGCGAAAGCATATGTATCTTCCGCTGGTCTATCCCGCCTACTGCTACATCTATATCAAGGTATGCTATATCCACTGCTTGCATCAGTGGATATATCGTCTGAGATACTTTCCTGTCTTCCTTGCTCCTTGAGAGCTCGTCCATACTCCTCTTCGCCCTCTTTTCTGTCGTCACTGTGGCAAGCTTTAATACATTCATCATATATTCGTTGTCCAATTGGAAAGAAGACCCAAAAATGAATTCTGTCTCGTCACTTAAGCCCGCAGCGGCGAAACAGCGCTTATTATACTCTGCTGTCTCCCGTATCTGCTCCAGGCTACCTTTTTCGTTTAGATACGCATGCAGATCAGCAAGGAGCACGATTATGTGAAAGCCGAAACGTTGCAGTTCTTTCAGCTTGTTTAGTATAGGTAAATGTCCGATGTGGACACGGCCACTTGGCTCATAGCCTACATACGCTCTTGGCTTCTTCTTTGACGACAATAGCTCTTCTAACTCATCTTTTGTTATTAGCTCCTCTACATTCCGTTCCAATATCCTCATTGGTTCGCTTTCTGTCATTGTTCTTATTCTTTCTTTATGGTACAAGTTGGATGACTCGCCATCCTATCACCATTATAATTAGGGGTATAAAATTATCTTTATAAAATACCCGCCCGAATATTCGGTAAACGGGATATCGAAGCGGATAAAGGGTGGGCGTAGTAAGCAAACCCTTTTAGAAAAAGCGTTTACGGAAAAACGCTTCGCAGTGAGGGATCAATTTCCACAGCTTAAGGAGTGGTGCCCGGGTCAGTTTTATTCAGATTTACCGAAGGGAAATCAGATTTTGCAAAGCAAAATCGGCCAGTATTGGGCGCCATCATGCTACCATAAGTCAGTGGGGCATGGCTGGGAAGTGGTGGAGAGATATATATCAGGACAGAAGGGTTACGAGAAGGCAGATACCGTATCGGTGATGGATGAAGAAAAGGAAAAACTTAGAGCGCACAAAACCTGGTACACCTCGCTCTATAACAAACTTTTTGGAGGGAAGCATCAAAAATAAGAAAATAGAAAAGCTTTTATATACCTATGACATACTACTTTGTAATAATAGCATAGTTTAAGTCATCGGCACTCACGCTTAAGTATAGCCTCTTAAATACGGGGTATAGTGACTCTGGCGAGGCTGCTCGAGGGCGGGGAGTCAGTGGCAAAAAAAACCACGGTTTAAAAAATCTGGGATGTACGGAGATTTGTCCATCAAACTTTAGGAATGTTTGATCAAACTGTGCAGTCTTCGGCTGCACTATGGGTATTGTGGTAAGTGCATCAACAGAGCGCCGATGAGGGGCGCGATATAAGTACCTTAGACAGAAGAAAAGGAGGTGAAAAAGAGAAAAAAATGTTGTTTGTGGGTATTAGTACTTGGGAACCAGAGAGAAGAGACGAAGTTGATAAAAGAGCAGCGGCGATGGCAAAGATTCCTGAAGGAATAAAGATAATTGGCAGCTGGGTGGATCTCGCAGGTGGACGTATTTTTGAAGTGTTTGAAGCGGATGATCCTAAGGCTGTTATAGAAGCAACCTTTGCTTGGAACGACCTTTGCAAGGTTGAAATCGTCCCGGTAATGGGAACAGAAGAAGCTGCGAAACTTATACCAAAGGGTTAGAAGTTTTTGTGAAACTAGTTGAGGAATAGAGCTACAAACTTAAAAAGCTCTCTTCTTTCTTTATTTTTTAAAAAGTTTAATAGTAGCGATGATGTCGGTGCCTGTGAATGACTGGTAACAGCCGGGAGGATAAAACGCTGATTGCAAAGCGTTTTTGGGTAAGCTTTTTCTAAAAGGTTGATATGCGAAGGGATCCTGCTTTGGCGAAACCTGCCAATAGGTGTGATAGATGCGCAAATCAAGTAGAAAATCGGCGAAGGTATTTCATGAGAAAGACGCCACGCGGATAGACGAAAAGGTTTGTATATTGAAACAGCTTGTTGGAGTTGGTGAGAAGAGAAGGTTAATCTCACTCCTTGCCTTGCAATGGGCAACGCCATCGGAGAGCAGTATACGGAAAATCCGTTCGTACGGTTCGATGAGGGGACGGAGGTTGAAAGACCTCCTCCTACTCTGCGAGGTTGGGGCTGACCTGAGTAGTTACGTTCTCCCGAGATACTAAATAAAAGGAATCCATAAAAATAATAATTATGAAACATAGGCTGGAAGGGTACTAAAAAACGAAAAAAATTAACCTAACAGCTACAATATGGGAAGAAGAAGGGGTATATGTTTCGAAATGCCCTGAGTTGGGCGTTGCAAGCTGCGGGGATACGCCAGAAGAAGCACTTAGTAACTTAAAAGAAGCAGTGGAGCTTTATCTCGATAACGCTAAAGAGTTAGGGCTTATTGTGGATGTAGAAACTGCTCTTACATCTTACCGTAAATTTACTTCGATAATTGAAGTAACCGCATGAAGAAGCTGCCCGTAGTTTCTTCAGATGAAGTAATCAAAGCGTTGAAAAAAGGAGGATTTTGAGTATGCTCCAAAACGCGGTAAGGGTAGCCATACAGCACTTTACAAAATTGATGAAAAGGGGCGTAAATTACTTGTTATCGTGCCAAAAAGCAAGAGTTGCCAAAAGGAACCCTTTTATCCATTCTTCAGCAAGCTAATTTATCAAAAGATGATTTTATTGAACTCTTGAAGAAATAATCAAAATGAAGACAGAAAAAAACAACAAAACAACGGGGATGCCCCGCAATTCAATCGGGAGTGGCAAGCATGGTTGGGGCAAAAAACCATCCCGTGAATGGAGTCATCAATGATTATACCCATTCATTCAAAAATCAGTGCTGAACTCTCTACCGCCATCATTTGATTTCTCACGAAAGAAAAATTCCGATATATTTAAATGTTCGTTTGTACGTGGTATAAGTGGATAAAAATGGGAACAAAAGTGAATTTGATAAGTGGAAGAACAACTGTCCAAGGTCGAAATTTGGACAGCAAGCTTTCGGAAGAGTATTTTGATGAAGTGGCACGATGTGATCTGAACAAAGCGGATCTGGAAAAGCTGGGTGTGGCTGCTGATGAGTCGGTGAAGGTGAAAACGAGTTATGGCGAAGTGATAGTGAAAGCGAAAGAAGATGCGGGAACTCCGGAAGGGCTGGTCTTTATGCCCATGGGACCCTGGGCAAATGCTGTCGTCAGTGGAGATACGCACGGTGCGGGTATGCCTGTGTATAAGGGCATAGATGCGGAGATAGAGAAGACAGGCGAGAAAGTTCTGCATGTAAAAGAACTGATGCAGACGTATATGGGCTAGGAGGAAAAAGGAAAAAATGGAAGAAATTACAGATGTTGTATGCTCTTTGTGTGGCTGTGTATGCGACGATATCGTGGTAGAAGTAGAAGATAACAAAGTGACGAAGGTGAAGAGGGGGGCATGTTCTGTAGGGAAGAGCAAGTTAATGGGGCACAACCGGATAAAGAGCCCTGCGATAAGAGTAAATGGCGAGCTCAAGGACTGCTCTTACGACGAAGCGATAAAGAAGGCGGCGGAGATATTAGCGGCATCGCGAAGACCGCTACTATATGGCTGGAGTTCTACGGTTTGTGAGGCGGATAAAGTAGGTGTCGAACTTGCAGAGGAGCTAGGTGCCGTTATAGATAATACCGCTTCTGTATGTCACGGCCCTTCCGTGCTGGCGATTCAGGATGTTGGACTGCCCTCATGTACGCTGGGAGAGGTGAAGAACCGTGCAGACGTCATTATATACTGGGGTGCGAACCCCGCAGAGGCGCATGCTAACCACATGAAGCGATACTCGTATGTCTCAAAGGGGTTTTGGACAGAAGAGGGCAAAAAGGCGAAGAAACTTGTCGTTGTTGATGTACGGGCGACAAAGACGTCGAAGATGGCGGACGTATTCTTACAAATAGAGCAAGGTAAAGATTATCTAGTCTTCTCTGCCTTAAGGGCTATTCTATATGGTCATGAAGAGGTAGTACCGGACGAGGTAGGCGGCGTGTCGAAGAAGGACTTGTAGAGACCGCGGAGATGATGAAAGGCGCGAAGTTCGGGGCAACATTCTTCGGGATGGGTGTGACGCACACAGGAGCAAGACAGAACAATATCGTGAATGCGATACAAATGACGCGAGCAGCGCATACGCACACCAAGTTCACTATAACGCCAATGCGAGGGCATTACAACGTAGCAGGGATCAATCAGGTCTGCACGTGGGAGACAGGATTTCCATTTGCCGTTGATTTAACTCGCGGTTACGCATGGTACAACCCGGGTGAGCTATCGGCTACGGACCTTTTAATCCGGCAAGAGTGTGATGCGGCATTGATAATCGCCTCGGACCCAGGCGCGCATTTCCCGGGTGAGTCAATAAAGCACCTCGCTAAGATTCCGGTGATTCAGATAGATCCATTCCCGAATCCGACGACCGAATTCGCAGATGTCGTCTTCCCGGCTGCGATAAGTGGTGTGGAAGCAGAAGGGAACGTCTACCGGATGGATAATATACCTATACGGCTGCGTAAGTTGATCGATTCGGAATATCCAGAAGATGAGGCAATACTGAAGCGGATACTGGACGAAGTGCGTGCGATAAAAGAGAAGGAGGGCAACTAAAATGGCAGAAGTAATAATAAAGAACGGAGTGGTTTATGATCCGCTAAATGGCGTGAAGGGCGAGAAGAAGGACATTTGTATTCGTGACGGTAAAGTAGTTGAATCGGTAAAGAATCCGAAGGTGATAGACGCAGAGGGCAGAGTGGTAATGCCTGGCGGTGTGGACATTCATTCGCACATTGCAGGCGGTAAAGTCAATTCGGGCAGGCTGTTCCGGCCAGAAGATGGCAGGAAAGGGTTAGAAGCGAAGACAAAGGTTTGCCGGATGCAATCGGGTTATTCTGTGCCGAATACGTTCGCTGTCGGCTATCGGTATGCAAAAATGGGCTATACGTTCGTGATGGAAGCGGCAATGCCACCTCTTGCAGCAAGACATACGCATGAAGAGATGGTAGATACTCCGATATTGGATAATGCGGCATTACCGCTCCTTGACAACAACTGGATGACAATGGAATATGTAAATGGCGGGGACATGGACCTGCTTGCTGCGTATGTTGCATGGATAATGAAAGCAACAAAGGGCTTCGGCGTGAAAATCGTGAATCCAGGCGGAACAGCGATGTGGGGCTGGGGAAAGAACTGCAGTTTGAATGATACCGTGCCTACGTTCGATGTTACACCGGCAGAGATAATAAAAGGTTTAGCAGAAGCGAATGAGAAGTTAGAGATGCCGCATTCTATCCACGTGCATACGAACATGCTCGGTCATCCGGGTAACTTTGAGATAACAAAGGAGACTTATGACCTCGTGAAAGGCGTAAACACAGTTAAAGACCGTCAGGTTATGCATACTACACATACGCAGTTCCATTCTTACGGCGGCACGAACTGGGGTGATTTCGAGTCGAAGGCGGATGCAATTGCAGGTTATATAAACCAAAACGACCATGCAACCATTGACATCGGCTCTATAATCCTTGGAGATACAACGACAATGACCGCAGATGGCCCGATGGAATACAGTTTGTATCAGATAACGGGCCGGAAATGGACGAATCACGATGTCGAGCTTGAGACGGGTTCGGGAATAACACCGTTTTTGTATTCCGGTAAATCGCCCGTAAATACTATCCAGTGGGCAATAGGTGTGGAATTAGCATTGCTGGTTGAAGACCCGTGGAAGATTGCGCTCACGACCGACCATCCAAATGCAGGACCGTTTATCGGCTATCCGATCCTTATCTCGATGCTGATGAGCAAGAAGAGGCGTGACGAATCGTCGGCCGATATGCACAAGGTAATATACGACAAGGCGCTGCTGCCTTCTATAGACCGTGAGTACGACTTAAATGAGATAGCGATAATAACGAGGGGTATGACTGCGAAGGCGTTGGGATTGCATGAGCACGGAAAAGG
>CBDAFQ010000051.1:0-4565 GCA_965195275.1 uncultured ANME-1 euryarchaeote
TCAGCGCGGCTATCTTCACCTCTTCTGTTGATGGAACACCTATCATGTTCCAACCCTTTGACAAGCTGAGTTCAAATGGCATTTCCACTGCTCGCCCGCTCAGATTCAAACTCGCTTGCTCTTCCATCTCAATCAAATATGCTTTCCCGGGCTCAATCGCCGTTAATGTCGAAGCTTCTGTATTATTCTTAAGGTGATATAACCAACACATATTCGCGGAATCGAAATAGAATACCGCGGAATACGGGACATCATCCAAAACCTGCTCCACATTGGACTCATAAAGCGCTATTGGACTTGAGAACGTGCTCCAACCCTCGGTTAAGTTCAGCTCCCAACATATCTTAGGCACGAAAACATAACTGATTTTAAATTCTCTTGTCTCTTTTAGCTTTGGCATCGGGTTCATTACAGGGAATCGAACTATCTTCTTGTCTTCTCTATCATCTTCGCCATGCCAAACAATTCCGTTCATCCCTCTAACAACTACATCCTCTGCCTCTATCGGCAACTCAAGCTCGCCTACCAATGATGGCCATGCACGCTCATTTACTTTCCCAGCCACTACTGGCTGCTCATACCAATAGGTCCACTTAGTTGCAGATTCATCAAGAGGTGTTATCGCCATTGTAACTACATACTCATTATCATTCTCACAGTCCCGTGAGATTATCGCCTCATCTATTGGCTTCTCCGGTATCTTAGGTAGTAATGGCTTAAACATGGGATCTCCTAATAAAATAAACTGCTCTGACGTTTCATTTATCATTCCCGTAATTTCTTCTTCCCATCCCGGATACTCATTGAGCATATCCTCCGAATATGCAAGCTTTAACAGATAGAGATTTTTTGCATGCGTTAATGCTTCTCCTACCGACATATTACCATAAATCAAGCTCTGGTAGAAGGCCTTACTGAAATCCTCTGTTATAAATATCCATGAAAGCGAGTTTGCGCTGATGTAATTCACACTACCCGCTTCTAAGAATGACATTGCAATTGAGCTATCCAAATCCAGTGGCTCGTAGAAGAGTTCATCACTCAACGAATCATAATATTTGCCACCTTTTAACCTCCCTGAAAGGCATGTGTAGGCGTGCGTTGTTTGTGGTGCCAATCTAAGCATTTTCACATCTGTCGCATCTAAATACGGTTCTAACCATGCCCATTGATTCAATCCCCAAAGAGACTCCGAACCATGATGTAAGAAGAACACGATGTTCTTTCCATTGTTCATCTCCATCATTACTTCCGGACAATTTGCCTTCTCATAGACCTCAAAATCTACGGATAAGCCCGCATCTTCCAGATACTTGGCGATATCTCCTGCTGTGGGCGTTTGTGGCGATGCTAAAGAGGGATTGGTAATAACTAAAGCTTTCGATTTCCAATCCCCTTTCTCTGCTATCTTTTTGTATGCAAGCGTTCTTGCCACTACGGCTGATGCGTCATATACATCCAAGCCAATTATTCGACCGGTTGCAACTTCACGGAAATCGTCATCATCTAATTGGATATTATAATCGCGATATATGTCAAATCCCATAACTGTCAAAATGGGATTATTTGGGCTATTTAAATAGCCTTCTTGAGCGAGAGCTGCGAGTTTTTCTGGGGTTTTCGGGTCATTCAATGCATCAATAAAGTATTGCGGCAAGTAATCCTCTACCAAGCGGTAGTTATCATATGTGACTGATTGATTATACACCAGTCCCGTATCAACAAACGGGACCGATCCAGTACCACCAACAACTATTAGATAGTCCGGCTTGATTTTATAATCCAAAACGGACTCTTTAAGTGTTTCTTCCGCCTCTAGAGGTATAATATCCTCTGGGTTCTTGTTTATATCTATAACTGGTGCTTTCCTCGCCGCTGCGATCTGAGCAGCGGTTAAAGAGAGCTTAGGGATTTTTGTATACGCAAATGCAGTTGTATTAATAGGCGGAAAAAGAGTTGTCACATTTATCTCGTAGGTTGGCGTGTAACAGCAATCGCTACCATTGCAGCAGTGTATTTCAAATCCCCAGGTTCCCGATTTTGTTAAAATGATCTCCTCCTTACATCTCCCGGGACCGCCTTCCAACTGCTCCGTACATTCACTGCCCGAATGTGGCGGGTAATATTCAACGTACGTGCCGGAAGTATTCACGGTGACTTCCCAGATTATCAAAGCTGTGGTTCCCGCTGTGGCATTGACAGGATAAGATATGTTCCTAACATAGTCACAAGAAGGTGGTTCTGCTATTATCTTTATCTCCTCATCGGGCAGGAACTTTTCAATCCCGTCAAAATTTATAATGATCCCTTCGTCTATACTCTTTTCCTCGCCGGAATCCATTGCAAAATCCAATACACCCTCAATACTAAGTATTGCCACCGCATTTGGATCCAAATCACCTATGTCCCAGATGATGTCTGTCCGTGCAAATCCAACCTCCACTATCTCTTCTATCTCTTCCGGTAAGGCTTGCGTACCATAAGACTCCAGCGTTACTTTTGTGTGGTCATCAGTAATAGGAGAAATTGGTGCCATTACAAATGCAAGCGATACAACAATTAAAGCGATGGTGACTCTCCCTCTACCACCCTTCTTTCTCGTTAGTGTATACGCTATCAAGAGTATCAAAATCGCGAAAAGAACTCCGAACCCAGGTGTCCTCATTGTCATACTTACGGTCCCGACAGTTGCGATGGCCGATTTCACGGTCCTTCGCGGTAGTAAGGTATCACGAAGGATAATGTTTTCAACCACATCATCGCCCGTGTTTCTTACATTTACTGTGATATAATAGGTGCTGCCTTCTTGATCACAAGGAACTTCTGCGGGGAATAATTCTGTGCTCACGAGAATATCACCTATTTCCTTCTCAAATTTAATGGTCTTCGGCTTTGGTGATCTCAATTCAAAATCCCTCGTATTGGTGAACACCACCGCATTAACCTCATCCCCATTCTTCGCCATCGCTCTTATCAGCATTTCATTTGCATCGCCCTGTGAAACCGAGATATTCATCGCTTCCAAATCACGTATCACATCCGGGCTAACAGCTCCAATGACTATGGCATTGTCTGTATCCAGTGCATCACCAGTTGAATTTGGAATTACCGCGCTCACATACAATATTGGATAGCCCAAATAAGAAGCTAGAGGCGCAGCTTCTACTGCACTGTGATAATCTGTAGAGTTTAGTATCACCACGCCTTGAGACTGGTTCCAGCAGGAGGCGATCCTCGCCGCGGTATCAAAGATGTCCGTGCCGCAAATCCGCGATACTTCTACATCCAACGGCAAACTTACATCTGCATTACCAATTATCGTGACGTGCTCCGGAGAATACTGTGATATGAACCATGATGTGGAGTGCGGCATGGTTTTCAGCTCTAACCAGATGGGTGTGTATGCTATGTCATAATCAAGAACAACACCGGTCGCACCTGCATCCTTAGCATCTTCCATATTTCTTAGTGTGCCCTCGACATTCGGTACAGACATTGTATCCTCTATGTCGGTTTCACGCCAGAACAGGTATATAGCTGCTTCATTACCAATATCTTGAGATAGAATGCGAATATCCCTTGTTCCTATGGGATCTATAAGCATGAGCTCTACAGGGCTTGCAATCTCTTCACGATCATAACCCGCGGGATAATAATCATCAAACGGATTTTGCATTTTGGCACCTATCGTTATCTCAGGCTCTATTTTTTTAACTTGCTTGCAGAAGGATACAAAAAAGTCGGTGACCCGACTGGCTCGCCATTCGAACCATTTTTGTGTGTTCGAGCTATATCTATTGGCAAGGTCAACTTTTCCGGGGTCTATTCCCGTGTCATTCCAAAATCCTCTCTTACACCGATCGCAAAAACAGTAATCGCTCCCAGCATAGCCAAAATCAGATAAAACTACGCCGTCTATGTCATATCCTAGAACTTCTTCTGTCAAATTCAATAAGTATTCTTTATATTCATCATTCAAAGGGCAAACCCATTCTTCGGATTTTTTATCTTCATTGTCCACTTGACACCATTCCGGATGATCCCCCACGGTTATGGGATCGCGGAAACAAGACAATGCTGCAAATACGCTTAAACCTTCTTCATGCGCTTTATCTATGAACACTTTTGTGACTTTTATATCCTGCCCAATAGCGTCTTCCTCCACCACTTCGCTTGGGAAATAAACAAATCCGTTATCGTCTTTGACATTTATAATTACTGTGCTTACATTGCCAGACTTCAATTTATTTATAATTGGCGGAACACCGTATTTCACTAGATCTGCATTTTCTAGCCAGCTATATCGCTCGCCTGTGTCCACACCGGTAGGCACTAACAATAATGGTCGCGATGAATTCTCAGCATGTGAGATCGCCAAAGGAGTAGCGGCGATTACATCTTGCCAGTTCCGTGTCCCCACTAAAATGACATCCGTATCGCCCCCATTAGAAGCAGCAGTTACCGTTTGTACCGCAACTAATGCAACACAAACGATTAAAATCAATGCTATTGTACCTTTAGAAAAGCGTTTACGGAAAACGTTTCGCTTAAAGAAAGGTTTTTTA
>CBDAFQ010000052.1:0-4981 GCA_965195275.1 uncultured ANME-1 euryarchaeote
TCCATCGCTGCTGCTTCACCGTCATTTAATATCTCTACGGGGACCAAATAGCTGACTATATCCCCTCCCGTACTATCTCCTGTTTGTGTATCCACGCACCCGCTTAAAATAAAAGCAGCACTTAGGATTGCTAAAATCAGAAGGGGGAGTTTCTTACTTCTACCGTTTCTTGGCATAAACAAAGGTATTAGAAGTATAGACCCAATTCCAAGTAGCATACTGCTACTCTTAGCATTGGTGGCTGCATTTTCCGGTATTGGTGTTAAAATTTTAACTGATAAGTCGATTCTACTCATAACATCAGCATCTGTGCTGAAAACATTGTTCTTTTCGTTTGATTCCTGCACTACGTTCTCAGCATCTATCGCTGCTTTAATGGTGTGCGTGCCGTGCGTGGCATCCCAAGAAACAGCTAACTTATTCATGCCACTCGCATCCATGCCAACATCCTCCGCGTAAATTTCTAATCCGTCAACAAAGACCTTCAATACTAAATCGTCCTCGTATAATCTACCGTAATTATTTACGGTTGCTGTGAGCGTGTTCTCACCTTCGATTACTGTATCGAACTCAAGTGTAACAGAAAAATCAGGTAGTGTCTTCTCAGCACTTTTGTGCTCTGCAACAAGGGCAGTCAGAACCGGATGAAGATAATGCTCGCCTTCCTGGTTGCCTTCGTCATCCGCATCTATTTTACCATCACCGTTGATGTCCTTTCCACGTATAAAAAGAACGCTATTCTCCGCCTGTGTATAGCCTGTAACATCGAATGTCTTGAGGTCAATCCCATAAGTTTCACCGTCACCGCAGTTAGCCACGTCATTACCACCTACACCATGACCATTAAACTCCAAATAGTCGGGTTCGCCGGAATTACCGGCAAGGTATACTACGGTAAGATCTGCATTCGCTACATTCGCAGGGTCGATCACACCTTCAAACGTTACCGAAGCGATATTATTTACTGTCGGTAACGCTCCTGCCCAGCCAAGACCGTGCAGGTTCACATTACCGTCTGCTACCCAGTACGTAATATAAGGTGCATTCGTGTCCTCGTAGACTGCTGCTAGGATGATACTATACACCCGGCCATCGAGTTTATTCCCGCGCTCACCCCTACTGGTGTTCGCAATGGCGGTATTACGTCCAGATAATGCTTCATCTGTCACATCGTAATAGACCCAATAGACGCCGTGACCACTACAATATACATTTGGGTTATCATCATTCACACCGCGCAGGTATGTTTTACCGAACTCGTGTCCATTAAATGTTGTGTGTACCCAGCCTTCGTATCGCTCGGTGCCACCCCAAACGCCAACGTATAGCCTCGCCCACTTGACATCGCCCGGCACGTTAAACGTTCTTGTGCACGGAGGGAAGTCAAGCTTCTGGCTCTCACCTACATATACACCGCCTTTGTGTGTGCCATGAGCAACTAAATCCAGCTTGTCCGTATACGGCACGCCGTCAAACGAATAACTCGCGCCCGCTATTGGCACTAGCAGTAATACGCACAATATTAGAATCTCCGCTATTGCCCCCAATTTACTCATTTGTCTGCTGTATAATATCATTAATTTTGTTTCGGTATATAAAGTATGATTCTTATTTCTTTGGTAAAACTTTCTTTTTGGCTCGAATGAGGTCTTGCTTTGTGCAGGTTATGCCCTCTTTCAGGTGCTTGCTGGTTCTGTAATTTCCGAAACTGTCTGACTCCGAGAGAATGCCCGCTATAAAGGTTTCTGTTTCTAATGTTCGCCATGATATTCTTGGAGAGACTTCACCTTTATCTCTCTGGACTTCACCATCTCTATTCCAGCGACCGTTGCCATAGCAGCAGCGATAGTAGTAATATACGGTATTTTGTGCTGGATTGCCGCTTTACGGATATAGCTATCGGCATATTTACCTCTCCTACCTGTCGGCGTATTGATTACCATCTGTATCCGACCATTATGGATTTCGTCAGTTATATTAGGGCGACCTTCGTGCAGTTTTAGCGCCAAATCTGATTCTACACCATTCTTATCCAAAAACGTCTTCGTACCTCTTGTTGCAAGTATCCGGAACCCTAATTCTTTAAGTCCCGTTGCTACCTCAAGAATATCCTTTCTGTCGTTATCAGTAACAGAAATCAGCACTGTTCCTTCTGAGGGTAATTTCATACCCGCCGCTTCCTGCGCTTTGTAAAACGCCAACCCAAAAGAGGGTGCAATGCCCATCACTTCTCCCGTACTCTTCATCTCAGGTCCCAGCACAGGATCAACATCATGAAACATATTGAAAGGGAACACAGCTTCCTTCACACCAAAATAAGGTATTTCCTTTTTAACCATAACCTCCTTGAGCAGGTCTATCAACTTCTTACCTAACAGCACCTTCGTTGTTACTTTAGCTACCGGAACGCCAGTAACCTTACTCACTAACGGTACTGTACGAGAAGCGCGTGGATTTGCTTCCAGGATATAGACCCTCCCTTCGGCTATTGCGTATTGGATATTCATGAGTCCAACGATCTGGAGCGCATCGGCGATTTTCTTTGTATAGTCCTCTATTTCCGCAAGATTCCGTTTTGTAATATTACGCGGAGGAATTACACATGCGCTATCTCCTGAGTGTATCCCTGCAAGCTCTATATGTTCCATTACTGCGGCAATATACACGTCCTCGCCATCTGCGATGGCATCCACCTCAGTCTCGATAGCGTGCTCCAGGAATTTATCTATTAACATCGGATATTCGGGACTAACGTCGACTGCAGTTTTTGCATAATCCAGGAGCATCTTCTCGTCGTACACTATCTCCATGCCCCTTCCACCAAGCACAAAAGAAGGTCGTACCATCAAAGGGAATCCTATTTCTCGGCCAACTGCAAGCGCCTCTTCTACTGACCGCGCGGTGCCGCTTTCCGGCTGTGGAATACCGAGCTTTGTTATCACTGCCTTAAATAGCTCCCGGTCCTCAGCCAAATGAATGCTATCAGGATTCGTGCCCAGAACCTTCACGCCCGCATTATAAAGCTCTCTTGCTATATTAAGTGGTGTTTGTCCGCCAAACTGCACGATTACACCATCTGGCTTTTCCTTATCGTAAATGCTTAATACGTCCTCTACAGTTAGAGGCTCGAAATAAAGTTTGTCGGAAGTGTCGTAATCGGTGGATACCGTTTCAGGGTTGCAATTGACCATTACCGACTCAAGCCCCTCTTCCCGTAATGCGAACGCAGCATGAACGCAGGTATAATCAAACTCTATGCCCTGTCCTATGCGGTTAGGACCACCGCCTAAAATCATTACCTTGCGTTTGGGCGAGACAGTAACCGAATCGTCAGCATTGTAGGTTGAGTAATAGTAGGCTGCATCCGCACCGCTTACCGGCACAGGCGCATATGCTTCCTTCTTACCTGCTTTGAGGCGCTGTGTGCGTATCTGCTGTTCCGTCTTGCCCAGCAGTTGCGCGATGTATCTGTCCGAGAATCCGTTCTCCTTTGCACTTTTGAGCATGTCATCTGGCAGGTCCTTACCGTAGAACTTCTTTAGCTCTTCCTCGAATTCTACCAGCTCTTGCATCTGGTTGATAAACCATCTACCGATTTTAGTCATCTGGTAAAGTTCCTCAACCGACATACCTTTGCGTAATGCTTCATAGATCAAGAAAATGCGCTCACTTGAAGGATATGCTAATTTCGTCTTGAGTTCGGGCAGCGAAAGCGCTGCAAAATCATTTACGCCGCCAATACCGTATCTCTTGGTCTCCAGAGAGCGAATAGCCTTTTGGAACGCCTCCTTAAAATTCTTACCGATGCTCATAACCTCACCCACGGCTTTCATCTGCGTCCCCAGTATGTCTTGCGTCTGTGGGAACTTCTCAAATGCCCATCTTGCGAATTTTACGACTACATAATCGCCACTAGGAGTATATTTGTCAAGTGTGCCTTCTTTCCAGTAGGGGAGTTCATCAAGAGTTATACCAGTAGCGAGTTTCGCTGATATACGCGCGATAGGGAAACCGGTAGCTTTTGATGCTAATGCTGAGGATCGCGAAGTGCGTGGGTTGATTTCAATAACCACTACTCTGCCATCTTCCGGGTTATGCGCAAATTGTACGTTTGTTCCTCCTAACACACCAATGGCATCAACAATCCTGTAAGCGAGTTCTTGTAACTTATTCTGCAGCGCTTTCTTTACCGTTAGCATCGGCGCTACACAAAAACTATCGCCAGTATGCACGCCCATGGGATCTACATTTTCAATAAAACAAACAGTAATCTTACTTCCTTTTTTATCCCGTATCACTTCGAGTTCAAGCTCTTCCCAGCCTAAAACCGATTCCTCTACGAGCACCTGTCTTATTAAGCTTGCCGAGATACCCCGGGTGACAATAGTCTTCAATTCTTCTACGTTATATACAATCCCGCCGCCGGTGCCACCCATGGTGTATGCGGGTCTGATGACTACCGGATAACCCAATTCCTGTGCTATCTTCTCCGCTTCCTCGACAGAATAAGCGGGTGAGCTCTCTGGCATTTGAATATCCAGTTTTGCCATTGTCTCTTTGAATGCGATACGATCTTCACCGCGTTCTATTGCATCCGCTTCTACACCTATCATCCTAACATCGTATTTGGCTAGTATCCCCTTTTTACTGAGTTCCAAAGAGAGATTCAGCCCGGTCTGACCGCCAAGGTTGGGCAGCAAAGCATCTGGTCGCTCCTTTGCTATTATCTTCTCCACGTTCGACAGGGTAAGCGGTTCGATGTACGTCCGGTCAGCCATTTCCGGATCGGTCATAATGGTAGCGGGATTGGAATTCACCAAAACTACCTCATAACCTTCCTCTTTTAACGCTTTGCACGCTTGCGTACCCGAATAATCAAATTCACATGCCTGACCAATGATAATAGGACCAGAACCTATTACTAGCACCCGTTTGATGTTTTTGTCTTTTGGCATTTTCTTTATTAACTATTCTTTCATTA
>CBDAFQ010000053.1:0-1826 GCA_965195275.1 uncultured ANME-1 euryarchaeote
TCCTCTTCACTAACTCCTCTAACTCATCAGCCCAGCCATTTTTCTTATCACCGTCGCAACAACTCTTCAAATCGGGCCTTGGCGTCATCTGTTGCGACTACTTGCTTTACTCCTGGAACCTTATCCTTCAGTGTCGCCTCAACGAAGTTCACCAGTGTGTACTGGCTCATTGGGCAGCCTGCACATGCGCCTGTCAACCGTACCTTCACCACGCCGTCGTCGTCCACACCCTCCAGTTCTATACTTCCACCTTCCATCTCTAAAAGCGGTCTAATATCTTTTTCTATTACGCTTTTTACGTCTTCCAGCATTCTAAGTTTCACCTCTTTAATTATATATCATCACAATCGTTATTTAAAAACCTTTCAATCTTTCAAAAACTTTTAAAATTTTAAAAGCTTTACCAAAGAAACAATATGCATGACGGTGAGAGCAGATGAAACCGTTTGCAAATTGGACTTGGAGAACGCTGCGGGAAAGAGGTAGTGTGGTATTTGCACAATTTCGTATATAACCTGTTCTGATTTGGATTTCTTCCAGAGCTAATCATATCCCGTTTTCAAACAATCGCGGCCACAAAAGATTCACCCTTTTGAAGAGCATGCGAAGAAAGGGTATTTAACTTCGACTTCCTCGCCAACTCCTTATACCTATTTTGGATAGTAACAGGAGTTGTCCCCGCAACCTTAGCCATATCTTTTTCCTCCACAGACTCACCACTTAAAAGAGCTGCTAGGTATATGGCAGCAGCGGCTGTTCCTGTGGGTGTCCACCCTTTTGCTGCTATCGTTTCCTTATCCTCGCATACTATTTTTATTGCTCTTTCTCTTATAACATCACTCAATCCCAGCTCGGAGCAGAAACGCGGGATGTAGCACGCGGGATCAGCCGGAGCAAGCTTTATTTCCAACTTATGTAATAGGAAAATATACGCTCTCCTTATTTTCTTCAACGGCACTCTTGATACCGCCGCAATCTCTTTCAACGTTCGTGGTATCCCATACTGCCTGCAAGTAATATGAAGCATCGCCGAAGTCAACTCTTCTATACTACGTCCTTTAATCAAACTCCGCTTCGCCGCTTTTCGGTATAACAATGCCGTTATCTCCCGGAGATCACCCGGTAGATTAAGAGCACAAGCCATTCTATCTATCTCACCAAGTGCGAAGGAAAGGGTCTTTTCATTACTATCCATCGCTATTACCCCTCGCAATCTCTTTGAGCGAGTGAGTGATCCGGGCGTAGGCGTACTCAACCCTTTATTATGCATTCTATAACTCATGGGTGGACCTGTTCTCACCCTTTTAGATGCTTGCTCTGCGTCATACGAACGCCATTCGGGTCCAAGATCCACGAGATTCTCCGTTATTACCACACCACAATCAGCGCAGTATAGTTCCGCGTGTTTAGGATCGGTCACTATGCTTTTAGACCCGCATTCTAGACATTTTCTTATTCGCTCATCCATAATTATATATACTTTTTCTTACATAAATAGAAATTGCTCAATAAAGGGTGGGAAAAAATTTTGCTGTGGTAAAAGTGTAAATCCATGTAAATCTGCGTCCTAAACTAAACTAAACTAAATTAAGTAGGTAGAAGTTATACTTGATATACAATAAGATGGTGCAAAAAGATTCTAAGCACCCGCAAACACATGCTGTAACTGTTCCTTCTGCTTATCCGTAAGATTCCTCGGCGTTTGCACGACTACCTCCACATAGAGATCTCCATGAGCCACTGCATCGAGTTTCGGCATCCCCAACGCACGCAAGCGAAGTTTGGTGTTTGTCTGCGTTTCCGCCGGTATTTTTAGCTTCACATGC
>CBDAFQ010000054.1:0-13504 GCA_965195275.1 uncultured ANME-1 euryarchaeote
AAGGCGTTTAAAGGGGAGTTGTGAGTTGTTTCTTTCTCAGAAATATATACCCCTGTAAGCAATAAATATATAAGTAAAGTCATGTCAACTGTATCAAAAGGAACAGAATTTGAAAATAAAGTCGCAGAGCTATTTCAGCTAATGGGCTATAAGGTAGTCCAAAATATAGAGATTTGTCATAAAAAGGTAGACATCTTGGCTACTTTACAAATACTCGGTTCCGATACGTTACATAGAGTTATCGTCGAATGTAAACATGAAGCTAAAAACATAAACCAGGTGGCAAGAGTGCGCGAATTTCAAGCATTATTACAAGAGGCAAGAGAACAAAATAAAGCAGAATCCGCTGAGATTATCACATTAAAATCCTGGAGTGCTCAAGCAAAAGGTGCTGCTTCCGGTTCAGGGGTAAAACTATACACATATACCCAAAAATTAGCCCAGTTGATGAATTTTGATCAATACTTAGCCTCTATTATTGACGATTTTGAAACCGACGAGCTAAGTAAATATTATATTGACCTGAATACGGAAAAAAAATCTAGTGCAGAAAACTTCAAACCTCTGGAGAAAGGCTTTCATGAAGAAGAACATGAAATACTCTCGCCCATTGATGATTATATCAACAATTGGCAAAACGAAGAAGCTCCCGGAAATCGAATTGCCATTTTAGGCGAATTTGGTTCGGGCAAGACCTGCTTCTGCCGGCATTATACCTATGTGTTGGCAAAAAAATATAGGGCTAATCAAGAGGATAAGGTACGGATACCTATTTTATTCAATCTTGGACGATTTACTAAGAACGTTGACTTTGAAGACCTTATTGTAGGTTATCTCGACCGAAAATGTGGCGTCCCCAATCCCAAATTTAACATCTTCAAAAAGATGAATGATGAAGGGCTATTTTTATTGATATTTGATGGCTTTGATGAGATGGCAATGCAAGTAGACTTTGATACCATCGCAGGGAATCTCAGGGAGATAGAGAAGCTGACGGAATCACCCAAAAGTAAAGTACTTCTCACCAGTCGACCCGAATATTTCAGCTCTACGAAAGAAGAGGAGGAAATATTTGCACCAAGCAGTTTATTAGAAAAAGAGCGAAGATTTGACCGGCTCAGTCTAATTCCCTTAAATGAATCACAGATCAGGTCTTTTCTCCAACGAAGAATACCTCTTATCGAAGAAGCAGAAAAAGATTGGACGTATTACCTTGACACAATTGGGGTGATTCATGACTTATCAGACCTATCTAAACGGCCTGTGATGCTGGATATGATTACAAAGACACTGCCACTGTTAATAAAAGCAAAAAAGACAATCAATGCGGCTAATCTGTATCAGACATACCTTGAAGGCGAGATAAAACGACAGGCGATAGAAAAAAGACGCCAACTTCTTATCACGCGTGAGCATCGCTTTGTCTTAATGCAGACCATTGCCATGCACTTTTACAAAGAGAATCCCGCTGGAGTAACAGCTAAAGAAGTCAAGGAACTAATAAAAGATAAGCTTACATCTAAACAACAGGAGGAGTTAGAGGCACATCTGCGTGATTTTCTTACCTGCTCCTTCTTAATCAGAGAAGGCGATAATTACAGATTCTCACACCGTTCCCTTGTTGAGTATCTGACCGCGAAGGGGCTCTATGATGAGATTAATGATGATAAACCGGATTTATTTAAGATATATTCACTTAGTAAAGCGATTCGTGATTTTATAATTGCGCTGCAACCAGATAAAGAAACACTATGGGGATGGATTGAAAGAACAAAACATAAATCCTTTGATGATGTTCAATATCTTGGCAGTAATGCAATCACTCTTTTAAATTTGCTTGGTGAAGAACTTAGAGGGAATGATTTCTCTAACACTGTTCTAAACGATGCCTATCTTCGCTCTGCTGACTTAACCGACACAAATTTCAAGGAAGCGATCTTAAAGAATACAAACCTGAATAATACAATCTTAAAGAACGCAGATTTTTCTTTTGCTGATTTGGAAGGCATAAGTCTTAAGGAGATGGGGAAGGTAAGTTATGTAGCTTTCAGTCAGGATGGTAAATTACTTGCCAGCGCAAGTGGTGATGGAACCGTAAAGGTATGGGATGTAGCGAAATTAAAAGAAGTTACTACTCTTAAAGGTCATACTGGGTCTGTTACGGGTGTAGCCTTCAGTCCAGATGGCAGATACCTTGCCAGCGGAAGTTGGGATCAAACCATAAAGGTATGGGATGTAGCGAAATTAAAAGAAGTTACTACTCTTAAAGGTCATACTGGTGCGGTTTGGAGTGTAGCCTTCAGTCCAAATAACAGATACCTTGCCAGCGGAAGTCGTGATGGAACCGTAAAGGTATGGGATGTAGCGAAATTAAAAGAAGTTACTACTCTTGAAGGTCATACTGGGTCTGTTACGGGTGTAGCCTTCAGTCCAAATAACAGATACCTTGCCAGCGGAACTAGTGATGGAACCGTAAAGGTATGGGATGTAGCGAAATTAAAAGAAGTTACTACTCTTAAAGGTCATACTTATTCTGTGTTGAGTGTAGCCTTCAGTCCTAATGGCATATACCTTGCCAGTGGAAGTCTTGATAATACCATAAAAGTATGGGGTGCAGCGAAATTAAAAGAAGTTACTACTCTTGAAGGTCATACTAAGGGGGTAATATGTGTCACCTTCCGTCCTGATGGCAAATACCTTGCCAGTGGGAGTTGGGATAAAACCATAAAGGTATGGGATATAGCCGAATTAAAAGAGATTACTACTCTTAAAGGACATTCTGATACTGTTTGGAGTGTAGCCTTCAGTCCGGATGGCAAATACCTTGCCAGCGCAAGTGATGACAAGACCATCCGCATCTGGACTATTGACCCGGAAAGCAAGGACTTTGCCAGGTGCCAGCACATCCTGAAACAGCAAATCAACTGTAAGGGGATGAATATCTTTCAAGCTAAGGGTCTCACAGGTATCCAAAATAAGTTTTTACTTGAACGGGGAGCAGTAGATGAGATGCTTGTTCCCCGACTGAGAGATGATCCTCAACCATTGATTTCTCTTTTAAGTGGACCCGTGTTACCCATGGATACTTTGTTGCTCTTAAAGGAGCACCAGTATGAAAATTATTACAAGCTGCTAATAAAACTTGTAGATACAGCAGAGTCTGAAAGAGTGCGCAAGAACGCAATGATAATATTAGCACGTCAATTCTATAAAACTGAGGAGGATCTCAGATGAAAGAAAAAAAGGATTGTTTGATAGAAGGCGCAAAAAAGCAAGATAGGCAGCTTCTTGAATTCTTTAATGTAAATCGCTTCCCGTTTATCTCTACGCCCCTTTTCCCGCCGTATGACCAGTTATTTGTAGATCGAGATCGGCAATTGAAGTACATGAAAGGATATATCCGTACAGGTCAGAACTGTGCTATTGTCGGAGGAGAAGGGATAGGTAAAAGCTCCTTTCTCTACCGTTTGAAAACTTCTATGGAGGATGAGATATATAGCGCTTATCTACAATTTGCACTAAAGCCAGAAGATGGCGATGTGAGGATAAACTTCCTGCGGACGATACTTCGTGAGCTTATCCTGATTATTGGTGAAGATGAGTATCTAAGAGAACATACAAAAGTTGATCTTTTATTCGAACTAAATAGACTGGAATTTTCGATTACGCTCGAGCACTATCAAAAAATTTCTTCCGGCACAAAAACGGGTATCGAAGCTGGGATAGGCGGGAAGCTTTCTGAATTATTACTACCCGTATCATTTCGGGCAAAATTGGAGAGAACTCACGGTAAGGACGAAGGGACTAAAACTCAAAGGGAGTTTCCTATTCATACTGAAGAGACTTTAAAAGAGACCATAGGGAAATTAGCAAAAGCTACTCCCGCACCTATTGTACTTTTCATTGACGAATTGGATAAAGCAGGCAGGTATCCCTTAGAAGACCCTAAGTGGGACAAGGAAGTTATTCGTCTCCTGGAACTTAGTCGAGAAATAATGGTATATAGCAAACTCATATTTGTCTTTGCACTTCAAGAAGAATTGCAGTTGAAATTGAAGAAGGCACGATTGGGCGAAGAGAACATATCCTTGTTAGGTCTCATTCCCGGCTATGAATCATTAGAAAGGTTTGATATATTGATTACAACAGAAGCGGTAAATAAGGCATTAAAGACCGCGGGTTTTAAAGGAGAAATTGATGAGCTCTTTGAGCCAGGTGTCCTCGGATTGATACTTACCATTTCAAAAGGCAATCCGAGGTTGATAATGAATTATTTGACAGGGGTGATGATAACTGCTTCTATTGAAGAAATTAAACCAATTTCGTGTAAGCTTTTGCATAACACAATAGCAAAAGAGCTTGGGGACATCTTTACCCCTGAGAGGTGGGATATATTGACCACACTTATCAGTGACAAATCATTAACCGGGAAAAGGGACGAAGAAATAGAATATTTGTGTGAAAGAGGATACATAGCAAAATCTTCTGATGATCCAAAGAGATTTAAGTTGCTGCTATGAAAGTAAATATTTAAAAGATAAAATATAAAGGAAGGAAGGAAGGAACACCGATGAAAAAGAAATACGCCCAGGTGTACCAATTTAAGATTACACTGAAAGGCATTAAACCCCCGATTTGGCGGCGAATACAAGTCCCAGAAACTTATACCTTTTGGGATCTACACGTCGGCATTCAAGACGCTATGGGTTGGGAAGATTATCATCTTCATGGATTCGAGCTGGCAAATCCTTTAACGGGTTTAAAGCAGAAGATAGGAATCCCGGATGAAGTTTTTGATAGAGGATTTCTTCCAGGCTGGCGACAAAAAATAGCCGACTATTTCTCTATGGCAAATCGAACCGCAAGTTACGATTATGATTTCGGTGATAATTGGGAACATAAAATACAATTGGAAAAGATACTCCCACGAGATAAAGGAGTTACGTATCCTATATGCATCAAAGGAAAAAGGGCATGCCCCCCTGAAGATTGTGGTGGGATATGGGGATATGCAGAGCTATTGGAAATCATAGCAAATCCCAATCATGAAGAGTATGAAGGAATGTTTGGGTGGCTTGGTGGCGAATTTGATCCTGAACATTTTGACGTCAAAGAGGTTAGTTTTGATGACCCTGATAAACGTCTCAAGATGGCTTTTGGGTAGACCATGCACAAAAAAATACAATTTGATGGTGCCGCAATACCAAATCCCGGTAAGATGGGTATAGGCGTAGTTTTAATAGAAGATAAGATATTAATCGCAAAAATCTCGAAAAAATTGCCTGATATGGGTACAAACAATATCGCCGAATATACGGCGCTACTAACCGGGCTCACAAAAGCATTAGAATTAGGTTGGAAGCACATCATAATCGAAGGCGATAGTAAATTAGTAGTCAATCAAGTAAAAGGCGCATGGAAGATAAACAAGGCGCATTTAAAAAGGCTCCATGCTCGGGTTATAAAAGAATTATCTAAATTTGATTCGTATGCCCTTAACTGGATACCAAGAAATAAGAATTCCGTTGCCGATGAATTGGCATCAAAAGCATTGAGGCATAAGGAGGATGGTTATCATCGTGCGGAAACTAAAACTAAAGAAGCCACAAAAGATGAAACAAAAACAATTCAGAAAGAATTGTTTTAATAATAGAACCTTACTAACATATAGTGTTCACAAATGACAGACAAATCGGAAAAATATCACACGGTACTAAAACGAGCACGTCACTATCTTTTCTTGAATCCTTATGATGATATGGCATTTACACGTTGTCCGAAATGTGAAGAGAAAACAAAAATCCGAAAGTATTGCTTAGTTATTCACATTGATCCAAAATGTTTATTGTCTCTAAACAAGTCCTGCCGCTATTGTCCGGAGTGTGATTTGATAATTGTCAAACGTGCAGAGTTAAAAGGCATTCTCACCGCATTCTGCGAACAGAACGCACCAGAAATAGAGGGTAATGATTTTTTCGTTCTGGGCACAATGGAAAGAAAAGATTGGAAAAAAGGTCAAACTGAGGAGATGAGTCAGCAAGAGGCAATAAAACGCTTATTCCCGTTCAAGGACGCGTGGAAATTTGAGGTGATTCCGGCAGGGTGGTACCCGAAAGAGCAAGTGAAATCGCGAAATATGGGAACACACAAAAATTAATATATTATACCCAAATTTTAGACACGGATTTACACAGATTGCACCGATTTTTTTAAATCGTTTAACGTATTTGTCCGTATCCTAAGTCTAACCCCTAAAACAGGACACCTAAACAAATACCATTTAAGTATTCTTAGTTGCTCATAGATAACTAATGAAATACTCAGAAGCAAAACAGGGCCGGACATTTGTTATACGGCTCGAAGACGGCGATATTATTCATGAAGCGCTAGAAGAATTCGCGCGCATACACGCAATAGAAGCCGCTGCATTGATTGCAGTCGGAGCCGTGGACGAAGGTAGCAAACTTGTCGTTGGACCGGAGCAAGGCAGGAGTGCAACCATTACGCCAATGGAGCATGTGTTAGGCAATGTACACGAAATATCCGGTGTCGGGACCATATTTCCCGATAAGGATCGTAACCCGACCTTGCACATGCATATTGCCTGTGGTCGGGAAGATTCTACGGTAACTGGCTGTGTCCGCAGAGGAGTGAAGGTGTGGCATCTTCTGGAACTAATTCTTTTTGAGTTGCTTGATTCGAGTGCATCTCGCATGTTTGATGAGCAGATGGGGCTTGAGCTATTGGAACCGTGAGATAAGGAATGAGAGACAAGTGGACAAAATTCTGCCCGAAATGCGGTACGCAAACAGACGAACTCTTCGATTCATTATGTGAAGACTGCTTTAAGCGAGATATAAAGTTAATCGAACCCACAGTGATAAGTGTGAGTATATGCAGGACCTGTGGCTGTTACTTTAAAGGCAATGAGAGAACGAGCATAGAGGCTGTTGTGGAAGCTACAATAAGGAAAGAGATATTGAAGAAGTATGGATGCGACAGTGAAGTCGAGATAAAAGAGATAAAGACAGGAGATAAGCGTGCACACGCAGTTCTAATCGCGAAAGCCGAACTAAGAGGTGTGCTGCTAACAGAAAACGGAGAACTTGAGGTCGTTTTGAAACGAGAGTCATGTGAACGATGCAACCGGATAGCAGGCGGATATTACGTGGGAATAGTGCAGATAAGGGCAGATGACCGAATCCCAACAGATGACGAGCTTGCAATAGCGGAAAAAGTCGCACATTCTTCGCTAATCGAGCCGGAATTCATATCCAAAGAGGTGTTGTTGAAGGAAGGGCTGGACATTTATGTTAGCAGTATGGAATGCGGTCGCAGGATCTCGAATGCGATAGTGAGACGATTCGGCGGTAGCTATTCGAAAAGTCAGAAATTATACGGCCGGAAAGATGGTAGGAACGTATACAGGATCTCTTTTTCGGTTCGTATGCCCGGGTTTAGGGTGGGAGACGTGCTGGAAATCGGAGACAAACGCATTTCCGTAGAGAAGCTGGTAGAAGGGCGAGGGATAGAGGGCGTGGATATAGACACTGACGAACACCTGTTCCTGAGTAAGCGAGAGACGATGAAAGCGAAACGGGTGTGAAAAGCGGTAAAAATCAGCAAAAGAATATAAAGTATAACTCCTAACTATTTAATTTAGGACGCAGATTTACACGGATTTAATTTCTTCTGCGTTAATCTGCGTTAATCCGTGTCAATAATTTATTTTCTGCCATTCATACTGTAAAGTAGTTCTCCCACGGCTCCATAAGCGGATAAAAATCGGCATCGCCGTCCATACTATAAGAAGAATCGCCAATTCCATCTCCGTCGGAATCGCTACCGTTGTAATCGCCCCAGTAGTTGCCCAAGTACTTCGTGTAGGTATTACCGCTATAAGTGTAGGTTATTGTAGAAGGGGAATGCCAAATATTGGTAGAATTAAGAGAATCTGCATTGTCCAAGAAGTTATCGACAAAGTTGTTTAGATAAATGCTGTTGTTCCCCGAAGAAAAGTTCAAACATATACCATTGTTTCCATTGTTCTTTGCCATGTTATTTGCGATTATATTCTCGCCTGAAGTCCATAATTCAATACCTATATTGAGATTTGAGTTTGCAGTGTTCCCCACTATCTCATTATTCTTTGAATCATGGATGTGGATGCCATCTTCCACATTGTTCTTTGCCGTGTTATTTGCAATCATGTTCTCGTCTGAAGTCCAAAGAACAATACCCGCCTGAAGGTTCGAGTCCACCGTGTTTCCTACTACCGCGTTATTCTGTGATGCGTCTAACGTTATCCCATGATGGTTAACATTGTTCGAGGCATCATTATCAGAAATCCTGTTGTCGCTAGAATAGCTTAAATAGATACTGGTATTTGTGTTGTCCGAGCAGTTACTGTTTGTGATGTTGTTGTTGGTGGATACAAACAAATCGATACCATACTCATTACGTGAGCAGGTGTTGTTCGATATGCTGTTGGCCGTCGAATACTTGAGTGCGATGCCACCATCCCCATTGTTTGATCAGGTATTGTTCGCTATGCGGTTCTTGTTTGAATTCGCAATAGAGATGCCGTCATAGTTGTACGTGCAGTGGTTGTCTGATATGTTGCAGTAATCGGCATAGAAGAGGGAGATCCCTGCAGCGCCGGTTGCACCTTCCACGGTGAACCCGCTTATAGTTACATAATCTGCAGTCACGCTAAAGACACCATAACCCGGATATTCCGCCCAAACAAACGTTGAGTCTGATCCATTTTCGGACCAAATAGTTAAGCTCTTGTGCACTTCGATATTTTCGATATACCTTCCGTCCCTCACTATGACCGTATCGCCGGGAGAAGCGGCATCCACCGCTACCTGGATCGTTTCATAGTCGTCAGGCACGTAAAAGGTAGAAGCCTGCACAGAAGGTAGCACAGAAAATGCGGTAAATAGAGAAAATACTAAGATCACTACAATGCTTAGCTCTCGCGTATCCATTTTTTCTTGCCTGCCATTCATTCATACTATTGACAGTTGTATTATAAGAACCATTCTTTCAAAAAGTTTTAAAACCTTATTTTTGTTTTTCTTTTAGTTCCCGCTAATAATCATACAAAGTCGTTCTGCCATGGCACCATCAGCGGATAAAAATCCCGTATTCGATTTACGAATATATTTAAATGGTTGTATCTTTTTGTAAGTAATTACAACGGATGTGATAATGATGGCAGTAAATGTAGAAATGGAGATATTTGTAGATGGAGAAGAGATAGACACAAAAGAATTCGTGCAAAATGTGATTGGGCGAGCAATTGCCGGTGCGGTTTCGACGTTGAAGGGCGTTACTGATGACTGGCAGGAGATCGGAGTAAAAGTAAAGCGGAAGTGAAAAGATAAACAGAAGGCTCTTCGCTATTTCATGTGGGTAATAGGAACATTACGTAACCCAATCAGAGGTATATCCTAGTGAGATTACATTAGTGATTTTCGAATCATAACTCTACAAATACCAAGCAGCTACTTTCTCGCACGCAACCCGCCTAATAACTGCTTTCCACTTCGTGTAACTCTCTCCTGCACAAGTATACCCAGAGACACGATAATAGGTGTGAAGAACGCAGCATAAACTAGCCCTATCGCTGCAATTATCCCGAAATCCTGCACCGGCACAAGCGACATCGAAGTGAGCGCTAAAAAACCAAACATCGTTGTCAGTGTCGAAGTCATAATCGCCACACCAACCGTGAGTGTCGTGGTATGAAGCGCATCTCTCGTATCATACCCTTTCCCTTTCTCCTCCCTGTATCGCGAAATGAAGTGGACCGAGTAGTCAGTCCCAATCCCTATTAGAATCGTGCCTATCATGACCGTGAGCGGTGTGAACGGAACACCAATGAGCCCCATCGTGCCTAGTGCATAGCTTATAGCGAATAACACAGGTGCAAATGCGAGCAATATCCGTACGAAACTTCTAAAAAAAATGTACAGGATGGTAAAGACTAATATAAGACTTATCGCAGTCGTTTCCGCACGGCTCTCTTCCATCAGTCTGTCCATCTGCGAAAAAAGAGCGGAAATGCTCGCGTGCTTGAACGTGGCATCGTCTGGCGTTTCTACAAAGAGTATAGCGTCGTCTATCTCTTGAACCAATGTCTCCTCTATCCCGGTATCCATCTTTATGATGATAAGCGCAGCAGTATAGTCATCAGTAACAAAATTTTCCCGTTTGTCCTTTGGAATCGCCGCAATCTGCTCTTCAAGCGTATTTTTATCCGCCGGAATCTCTTTCAGCAGATTATTTATTCCGGTGACTTTAACAACCCCTGGCACACTCATAACGCTCTCTTCAATCCTTTCCAGCGCTTCCATCATCTCTGACGTCCTTATATCGTCCGATTGAACCAGAATTGTTGAATAATCATAATCGCAGAATTCATCATCAACAACTTTCCAGGCCACCATTAATGGATCGCCCTCTGGAATCCACATCTCCTGTTCGCTTTCGCTTTTAATCATACCCACGCCGGCAAAGATAGGAATTAGCGTGATTGCAATGATAATAATCGCGCCAAGAGACCTTTTAAGCGAATAATTCGCCACTCTTGCCATCAGCCTCGGAATAAGCCGCTCGGTGCCTAGTGTACGTGAGAACCAGGAATAGTCCAGCGTTCTGGATCCCCATCCTACTCGCTCTTCTAGTATGAGCAGTGACGGCATAAAGAGGAATACACAAAGTGCAGAGAACGATATAGCGATGAATGACATGAGCCCATACTCGCCAAGCATACGAATAGGTGAAAGTGCCATTGCGGAGAAGGCAGCCATCGTTGTCAGGCTTGTAAAGAACGTATTTCGTCCTATCGTCATGCATGCTTTGTTCAGCGCATTTCCATTGCCATGCGCTAGCTCTTCGTGGTACCTGTGAACAAGATGGATGGAATAGTCAACACCAAGGCCCAGCGTAACGGCACCAAACATCGCCGTTAAGAAGTTAAGCGGGACGTTGATGAAATGCATGAGCCCGAAACTCGCAAATACTGCGACTAGCACGGGAATCATGATGACAAAAGGCGTTGTCGGGCTTTTGAATAACAGAAATAGCAGGATGAATATCGCGATGAATCCAACGATGATCGAACTCCTAAAACCTATCCTTATTGCATTATCCCAGGCATAGCCCCAGGCAATACCACCAGTAAGCGTAACAGTAGAACCGCCCACGCGATTCACTTTTGCTATTGTCTTCTGGAACGTTTCTACCAATTCGGTACGCTCGGGAACCTCAGTTGCATCAAGCTTCACCGTGATGAGCGAATACCGCAATGCATCATTGATATATGGATTCCGCTCTTCGAGCGGTCTTGAAAGTATCTCCTCTTTTGTGCTCCCAAGGTCAAGCACACTTGTAACGCTTTTTACACCCGCGACATCTGATACCGCGTCCACCAAGTCCTCAGTCATTAGGAGTACATCATCTTCAAGCACGGTCTTTGTAGTGATCCTGTCCACCTTAATAAGTATCTGTGCCATTTCAGTACCGGGGAATTCTGATTGCAAAAATCGAATCTCGTCCATGTAGTTTGTATCAGGATAGAAGAAGCCGAGGTAGTTAGTATCTATCTCCGTCTCTTTTGCACTTATAAAGGACATTGAAGCGATAACAAGAGCGATTACGATAATCAACAAGTAATAACGCTTTGAAATTTCTGCCCATCGGTTGAGTATTCTTTGAATCATTTGCTCAGTATTTCTTTCATTAAAGGTGGTGTCCAACAAATATCTAACAACTAAGAGTATATATGTATAATCTTCAACCAAAGAATAAATCATAATGATGAAACTCGCTTCTACGGATTGGAATATGACCATATCAATAAAATGGTTCCCTCCTTCCGGGTTTCAAATAAAAACCAAGGACAAAATCATATACCTAGATCCAGCCTACTTGAGAACGTATTTTACGAAATATCCAAAAAAGATTGAATTTTCTCGGTGGCCTGATCCGATTGATGGATTGCCAGAAGAGTTAGAGAAAGCTGATGTAATCCTATTAACACATCACCATAAGGCATTGTAAAAATCGGGAGCATCTCAATCTTGGACGCTTGATAAAAACCGAAAAGTTTTTAAACTCTAATGATTAACACTGGCTAACATGGTAGAAGAGACAGGCAGTGTAATAGGAAAGGGGTTCGAGACATGGAAGCAGAATTTGGGTATTTGTCTTCCTTTTGTGTTTAGTTCGGTACTAACATCTGTAGTGGGAATTATACTCATAGGCGGTGCCATATTGGCGGCAATTCCTTCGCTTGTGCCACTGTTCACAAAGCTCGATGAAATCACTCCTGATGTTATTCCTCTGGTTCTACCTCAAATCCTTCAAAGCATGGGCATAATCATAATTGCCATTATCGCCACTATAATTTTATGCATGTTGATAGACGCATTTTTCTGGGCTGGTGCTATCGGTATGGCTAAAGAGGCGACAGAAACGGGACGTGCTAATATATCACATATGATCGAATATGGAAAAAGGAAGTTCATAAGTCTGTTCTTCACTGACGTTCTCATTGGTTTGATTTCTTTTGTTGGTGTTATTTTCTTGGTCCCGGGCATTTTATACATTCTTCCAAAATTAAGTGTACTTTCCGTGCTACCTCCCGAGGAAGTGATTACGACGTTTGCAGTATTTGGACTGGGGGTTTTGGCTATGATCGCCTATATCTTAATTGTCAGTATAATATTTGTACTTCCAAGATATTCTGTTGTTATAGACGATGTAGGTGCAATACAAGGTGTTAAAAACGGATTTACAGTTTTTAGGGGTAATAAAGTCGCTGTCTTCTTGCTATGGCTTATTACTTTTGTACTATTTATAATCTCTGCGGCTTTTGGCGCCATAGAATATATTGGATGGCTAATAAGCACGATACTATCTGTTATTGTTATCTACCCTTTAACCGTTATATGGTGGAGCAGATTGTATTTGAGCATGGTAAAACCTACGGAAGAAAAATGATATCATCAAATGTTGCATTCACTTATCCAGTGGAAAAAAAGGATTTTTGCTTTTTACCGCAAATCATAAATCCTAAACAATGTCGAATACCAAAATCCCAATGACAGACAAAAACAGCGAAGCGTTCTTTGATAATGTACCCATAAATTTAGAAGTTTTTGTTTAGAATTTTGTGCTTAGCTTAGGATTTATGATTTCTCGCAGCTAAGGCGGAAATGAATTTTGTCTATTTTTCTTCGATCGCAACAATTGATGTTAAGGGGGCGCTTAAAAATTAAAGTCAAAAGAGCCCATTTATATTTTGCAATTTGCATTTTGCAATAACAAAGGAACGAATATGACGAAAATAGCAATCATCGGAAGCGAGCAGAGTGGTAGAACCACACTCGCATCAAAATTGGGCAAAAAAGGAAACGTATCAGACGTTACCATCTATGACTTTGCAAAAAGCGGTACAGTGCTCATGACAGTCGATGCCACGGGTTATCCG
>CBDAFQ010000055.1:0-2502 GCA_965195275.1 uncultured ANME-1 euryarchaeote
CTATCCTCCACACGCGCTAATTCCAGCGTTCCTGAAGTCACGTCGCTCAAATCATAAAGTATAACCGCAACGGCATGCGAGAGGTTCATTACTGGATACCTATGGTTTGTTGGTATGCTCACAACGAGATCACAAAGCTTCAACTCGACATTTAACAAGCCTACATCCTCCCTACCAAACAAAATGGATAAGATACCCCTTTTACCTTCAACCTTATCTTTTAGTTCCAGAGGTGAAAAGAACGGCATTCGTAGGTGTTTATTCGTAGAAGCACCCAGCTTCGCTGTTGTGCCCACGACAATAGCAGAGTTCGCAATCGCAACCGGTAACGAATCAACGATTCGGCAGCTCTTAAGCACATCGTAAGCGTGAGCGGCAACAGATAAAGCTTTTATCCCTATATCCGGAGGGTTGACCAGATACAAATCGGAGAAGCCGAAATTTTTCGTCACCCGCGCTACAGCACCCACATTCTCTTCACTTTTCGGTTCCACAAGTATTATTCTGACTTCCATATCGGCTTTAATATGATACTTTCAGCTTTCTTTATCTTATCGCTCAGTTCAGTATGAATAATCCCGGCAAATCGGTATACAAGAAGCACCTGTTTACAATTATCACCGGTTATTTCTACCGTCCTTCTCTTCTTCACCCTTTTTGCCATTGTACTGATCTATGTAATTGCTCAATATATTGTGCTATAAATTATAAACACTAAATAGGTGCGAGTATGCGAGAAGAGGCGGAGCGTGTAGCCCTTAAAATCGGCTATCTTGGGACGAACTATCATGGCTTTCAAATTCAGCCACAGGCAGAACTGCAGACCGTAGAGGGTGAACTATTCAAAGCGTTAAAGAGCTTAGGTATCATGGAAGACCGTAGAGTGGCGAATTATTCCTGCGCTGGTAGGACCGATAAAGGTGTGCATGCTCTTGCACAGGTCGTTTCCTTTGACACTCCGAACCAGAATATGACACCGCGAATGATAAACAGCCTGCTTCCGAACGATATATGGGCATTAGCAATTGCAAAGCCACATGCCGGATTTAACGCACGCAAGGAGGCTATACGTCGCGAATATCGGTATTTCCTGTTCTTACAAACCGAGTTGGACATATCACGCATGCGAGATGCATCTGAGCTGCTTATTGGGGCACATGATTTCTCTAACTTCTCGCAACGAGATGGCCTGGAAGGTAAGAGTCTCATAAAGGAGATAAAACAGGTAAATATCGTGAAATTCGATCCGTTTATCATCATAGACATAGCGGCAAGCGGCTTCCTACGTAAGATGGTACGGGAAATAGTGTCCGCATTGAGTATGGTTGGCAGCGGCAAGAGGGCTAAAAGCTGGATCCAGGACCTATTGGACCTGAAGATAAAGGAGCAGATAGAACCTGCACCGGCTTTTGCTCTCGTTCTAAAAGACGTTTCCTATCACGAGCTCGAATTTGTAGTAGATGAATATGCGAAGCGGCGAATAACAGCGAGATTAAAGAAGGATCTGCTTTTTCACGCTACTATGGCTGCGGTGCTAAGCGATATGATAGATATTTAAATAGAGACACTTTAAATTAGTTCTCATATATGATGAGATAAGATAAGATAAGATGGTGAATAAAGACATGGCGATACCGCAAGGGAGAGTACAGATAAAAAAAGTAGCAGATAATATGATTATGTTTTTTGCTTTTATTGTCATGTTTGCTTCTTTAGCATATCGAAATGAGGTAGGTACCGCTCTGGACGTGGTTTTAGGACCGTTCGCGGATTTTATTGGTGAGTTTTTGATCATTATCCTTATCTTATCGGTGGTTACCGGCATTTACACCTCGGTAGTGCAGAAATACACGATGAACTGGGAGCTAATGGCGAAGTCGAAGGAGTATCAGAAGCAGATACGAGATCTTCAAAAAGAGTACATGGAAGCGAAAAAGGAGAACAACCAGCATAAAATGAAGAAAATCGAGAAGAAGAGAACCGAAGTGATGAGGAAGCAAACGCAATTTTCCGGTGAAATGTTCAAGCAGCAAATGAAGCCTATGGCGTATATTATGATTATTACTATACCCATTTTTATGTGGATATGGATGTATGTGGAATCGCACCAGGACATGGTGGTGACTTTTCCCTTATTTGGTGTGACAGAGCTCTCTAGCGCATTTGTATTCAGTCTGCCTTTCTGGGTGCTCTGGTATATGATGTGCTCGATACCAATAACGCAGGTGGTAAGAAAGGCGCTGGGCATAAGGAGCGGGATGTAGGTTTTTATGCTGATAATGCAAAATGAAATGTGATGCAAAGTGCAAAAGTCAAACAAAGTTCAATAAAAAAAAGAGGGCGTACGTAAAGGGGACTTGTAATGAAAGAAAAAGTTGAAGAGATTATGACACGAGATGTGATTACGGTGACGGAGAACGAGACCGTGTTAAATATTGCAACTGTATTAAAAGAGAATAGTATAGCAGGTGTGCCGGTGGTCAATGACCGAAAAGAGGTAGT